>NZ_CAXQBR010000037.1 GCF_964222135.1 Euzebya sp. | reverse complement strand
TTGCCACGGGCGCTCCGGGTGGGTGGGGCGGCGGTGTGGCGCCTGCGTCAACCCGCCCCAGCCGCGTCCGGGGCGGACGTCACCGGCCGCCCCGGACCGGAGCCTCTCCTAGCGGTAGGGCGGCGGGTAGTGCAGACCGCCCTCGGTCCACAGCTGGTTGAGACCCTCGTCGAGCCCGATCGGGACGATGTTGCGGTCGAAGATCTCCTGGTAGTTGCCGATCGCCTCGATGACGCGGACGGCCCACTCCTCGTCCGGGAAGCCGAGGCCGGTGCCGACCGTCTGGCCCTCCTCCTGGCCGAGGAAGCGCGCGATGTCGGCGTTGTCGCCGGCGTCGAAGGACGCGACGTTCGTCGAGTCGATGCCGAACTCCTCCGCCTGGAAGGTGGCGAAGACGACCCACTGCACGACGTCGAAGAAGTCCTCGTCGCCTTCGCGGGTGGCCGGGCCGAGCGGCTCCTTGGACATGACGTCCTCGAGGATCCGGATCTCACCGCCGGTGTAGGTGGCGGCGAAGGACGCGAGGCCGGAGCGGTCCGTGGTGTAGGCGTCGCAGGCGCCGGAGGAGAAGTTCTCGGTGACCGCGGCCTCGTCGACGACGTTGACCGGCTCGTAGGAGATGCCGAGGTTGGCGAAGTAGGTCTCCAGGTTCAGCTCGGTGGTGGTACCGGTCTGGACGCAGATCAGGTAGCCGTCCATGTCGGCGACCGACTGGGCCGGGTCGTCGTCGTTCACGAGCATGCCCTGGCCGTCGTAGTAGGCCGTGACGGTCCAGTCCAGGCCGAGCTCGCCGTCGCGGGCGGCGGACCAGGTGCCGTTGCGGATCAGGACGTCGACCTCGCCGGACTGCAGGGCGGTGAAGCGGGTCTCCGCGGTCAGGTCGACGTACTCGACCGCGTCCGGGTCACCCAGGATCGCGGCGGCGACGCCGCGGCAGTAGTCCACGTCGAGGCCGCTGTACTCGCCGCCCTCGTTGAGGCTGAAGCCGTTCAACTGTCCGTTGACCCCGCAGCGCAGGACGCCGGCGTCCTGGACTGCCTGGAGGGTGGAGCCCTCCGCGCCCGTGGCGGCGGCGACGTCCTCCTCCGACCCCTCGTCGGCCGCGGCGGCCTCGTCGTCGGGCGTCGCCTCGTCGCCGCTGTCAGAGCTCTCCGTCGCGTCGTCGGACCCCTCGTCGTCACCGGACGTGCACGCGGCGCCGAACAGCGCCAGGGCGAGCAGCAGAACCATCCAGGTCTTGATGCGCACTTCGTTCCCTTCGGATTGCGGTATGGGTTGTCTGATCGATGGGAACGCCACCACGACCGACGTGAGAACGTCAGACAGGTCACCGCCCGGACCAGATCAGCGGAGCGTAAGCTCCGGCCACTTCGATGTCCACTACCGTTGTAGTGGGTCTCGGTTACGGCTCCGTTGCGAGGTGGTACCAGCCGCTGGCTACACACCCATGGGGTGCCACACGGTCTTGATCTCCATGACCGACTCCACCCGCTGGAGCGTCGGCGCATCATGCCACGTCTCCGCGGCGCCCGCGCGGCACACGATCCGCTTGGTGCTTCCGGCGGCCGCGATCTCGAGGTCCGCAGCCGCCGCCGGGTCCGCGCCGACCAGGTCGATGGCGTTGACGTCCATGTGGCTGGCGAGGACCGGCGCCAGCTCCGCCGTCCGGCCCGTGAGCAGGTTGACCACGCCACCCGGCACGTCGGAGGTGTGGAGCACCTCGGTGAGGGTGACGGCGGGCAGCGGACGGGCCTCGCTCGCGACGGCCACGACGGTGTTCCCGCCCGCCAGGGCGGGGGCGAGCGTGCTGACGAGGCCGAGGAGGCTCGAGTCCTGCGGCGCGATGACGGCGACCACGCCGGTGGGCTCGGGGGTGGAGAGGTTGAAGTACGGGCCGGCGACGGGGTTCGCCGATCCCATGACCTGGGCGATCTTGTCGGTCCACCCCGCGTACCAGACCCAGCGGTCCACGGCGGCCTCGACCTCGGCCATCGCCTTCTTCGGCGTCAGCCCCTCCCCCGCCGCCACCTCGGCGGCGAGCTGGTCTCGGCGGCCCTCGAGGACCTCGGCGACCCGGTAGAGGATCTGCCCGCGGTTGTACGCGGTCCGCGCGGACCACCCGCCGAACGCGCCCCGGGCGGCCACGACCGCGTCGCGCACGTCCTTCCGGCTGGCCTGCGCCGCGTTGGCGAGGAACCCGCCGGCGGTGTCGGTGACGACGTAGGTCCGCCCGGACTCCGACCGAGGGAACGCCCCGCCCACGTAGAGCTTGTAGGTCTTCTTGACGTCCAGCCGGCCGGCCATCAGTGCGCTCCTCGCAGGTAGGGGGCGAGCCCCTGGCGGCCGCCCTCACGCCCGAAGCCGGACTCCTTGTAGCCGCCGAAGGGGCTGGTCGGGTCGAACCGGTTGAAGGTGTTGGACCACACGACGCCGGCGCGGAGGCGCTGGGCCATCCACAGGATCCGGCTGCCCTTCTCGGTCCACACGCCGGCGGACAGGCCGTAGGGCGTGTTGTTGGCCTTGGCGACCGCCTCGTCGGGGGTCCGGAAGGTGAGGGTGGTCAGGACCGGCCCGAAGATCTCCTCCCGGGCGATCCGCATGGCCTGGCTGGCGCCGGAGAAGACCGTCGGCGGGAACCAGAACCCGCGGTCGGGCAGGTCGCAGGCGGGTGACCAGCGCTCGGCCCCCTCGGCGTCGCCGGCGGCGGCCAGGGTGGTGATCCGCTCGAGCTGCTCCGCGGAGTTCACCGCCCCGATGTCGGTGTTCTTGTCGAGCGGGTCCCCCAGGCGCATCGTCGCCATGCGGGCCTTCAGCCGCTCGAGCAGCGCGTCGGCGACGGTCTCCTGGACGAGCAGGCGGCTGCCGGCGCAGCACACGTGGCCCTGGTTGAAGAAGATGCCGTTGACGATCCCCTCCACCGCCTGGTCGAGGGGGGCGTCGTCGAAGACGATGTTGGCCGCCTTGCCGCCGAGCTCGAGGGTGAGGGCCTTGCCGCTGCCGGCGACCTGGCGCTGGATCGCCTTGCCGACCTCGGTCGAGCCGGTGAAGGCGATCTTGTCGACGTCGGCGTCCACCAGCGCGGCGCCGGTCTCGCCGGCCCCGGTGACGATGTTCACCACGCCCGGCGGCAGGTCGGCCTGCTGCAGGATCTCGGCCAGGTGGAGAGCGGTCAGCGGGGTCGTCTCGGCGGGCTTGAGGACGACGGTGTTGCCGGTGGCGAGAGCCGGGGCGATCTTCCACGCGGCCATGAGCAGCGGGAAGTTCCAGGGGATGATCTGGCCGGCGACGCCGAGGGGCTTCGGGTCGGGGCCGTAGCCGGCGTAGCCGAGCTTGTCGGCCCAGCCGGCGTAGTAGAAGACGTGCGCGGCGACCGTGGGCAGGTCGGAGTCCCGCGACTCGCGGATCGGCTTGCCGTTGTCGAGGGTCTCGAGCACGGCCAGCTCGCGGCTGCGCTCGGCGATCAGCCGGGCGATCCGGTACAGGTACTTGGCCCGCTCGGCACCGGGCATCGGCCCCCACACCCGCTGCTGGGCGCGTCGCGCCGCGGCGACGGCACGATCGACGTCAGCCGGGGACGCGTCGCCGACCTCGGCGAGCACCTCCTCGGTGGCTGGGTTGACGGTCTTCCGGGCGCCTCCGGTGGCCTCGGTGAACTCGCCGTCGATGAACAGGCCGTAGGACGACCTGATCTGCACGACGTCGGCGGCCTGCGGCGCGGGGGCGTAGTCGAAGGCGGGCATGGTCCGCTCCTCAGTCGATGGTGACGTAGTCGGGACCCTCGTAGACGCCGGAGCGGCGACGGCGGCGCTGCAGCAGGACGTCGTTGAGGAGGCTCGAGGCGCCGAAGCGGAACCGGTCGGGCGTGAGCCACCCCTCCCCCGCGGTCTCGTTGACCATGACGAGGTACCGGATCGCGTCCTTCGAGGTGCGGATGCCGCCGGCGGACTTGACGCCGACCGCCCGCCCGGTGGCCGCGTGGAAGTCGACGACGGCCTGCAGCATGACCAACGTGACCGGTCGCGTCGACGCGGGGTTCACCTTGCCGGTGGAGGTCTTGATGAAGTCCGCCCCGCCGATCATGGCGAGGACGCTGGCCCGGCGGACGTTGTCGAGGGTCGCGAGCTCGCCGGTCTCGAGGATGACCTTGAGGTGGGCGGAGGGGCCGCATGCCTCCTTCACCGCGACGACCTCGTCGAGGACCTTCGCGTACCGGCCTGACAGGAACGCCCCGCGGTCGATGACCATGTCGATCTCGTCGGCGCCGTCGGCGACCGCCTGGCGGGTGTCGGACAGCTTCACGTCGAGCGCCGCCCGGCCCGCCGGGAACGCGGTGGCGACTGCGGCGACCGCGACGCCGGTGCCGGCGGTGACCGCCGCGACGTCGGCGACCATGTCCGGGTAGACGCAGATCGCGGCGACCGGCGGGCAGGTCGGGTCGTCGGGGTCGGGCGTGATGCCCTTCCGCGCGAGGGCGCGGACCTTGCCGGGGGTGTCGGCGCCCTCGAGGGTCGTGAGGTCCGTCATCCGGACGATCGTGTCGAGGGCCCAGTCCTTCGACCCGTCCTTGATGGACCGGGTCGCGAGCTGGGCGGCGCGGCCCTCGGCACCGACCTGGTCGACGCCGGGGAGGCCGTGGAGGAAGCGGGTCAGGGTGGCATCGCTCGCCCCCGGGCCGGGCATGTCCTCCAGGCCGGGCGGTCGGGTCGTGACATCGGTGCGCATCGCCCACCGCACTCTACCCGCGGGTGCCCGGCGGGGGCTGCTCAGCGGGGCGGTGCGAGCTCCGGGAGGATCCGGGTCGCCACGTCCGCCACGGGCACGGGCCGGGCGATCGCGAAGCCCTGGAGCCGGTCGCACCCGGACTCGGCGGCCACGCCGGCGTCGCGCTCGTCCTCGATCCCCTCGGCGACGACCCGCATGCCGAGCGCCCGGCCGAGCTGGCTGATCGCCCGGAGGACCGCGTAGCCGCGCGGGTCGTGGGCGCGCCGGACGATCTCGCGGTCCACCTTCAGGACGTCGACGCCGACCCGTGAGAGGTAGGCGACACCCGTGTACCCGGTCCCGAAGTCGTCGAGGGCGATCTGGACCCCGAGGTGGCGCAGGTCCTGGAGGCGCCCGATCACGTCGTCCTCGACCAGCATCGACTCGGTCACCTCGAGGACGAGCCGCCCGGGCTCGACGCCCTGGCGGCGGAGGCGCTGGTCGACCTCGGCGACGAACTCGGGGTGGCGCAGCTGGGCGACGCTGACGTTCACCGAGACCGTCCAGCCGTGCTCGACGGAGTCGATCTCGGCCAGCCGCGTCAGGTCGGCCAGCGCGGTGTCGAGGACCTCGCCGCCGAGCAGCCCGATCAGACCGGTGTCCTCGGCCAGCCCGATGAACGCGTCGGGTCCGAGCAGGCCGCGGCGGGGGTGGCGCCAGCGGACGAGGGCCTCCAGACCGGACAGGCGCCGCGCGCCGCTGTCCACGATCGGCTGGTAGTGCACCTCGAGCTGACCGGTCCCGAGGGCGTCGCGGAGGTCGTTCTCGAGCTCGAGCCGCTCGTTGGCCGCCTGCGCCATGGTCGCGTCGAACATCATCCAGCGCCGCCGGCCGCTGGCCTTGGCCGCGTAGGCGGCGGCGTCGGCGTGGGCGCCCAGGGAGTCGACGGCGTGGGGCACCTCCGCGACGGCGAGGCCGATGCTGGCGCTGACGTAGAACCGGCGACCGCCCCTCGCGATGGGCTCCTCCAGCACGGCGATCAGACGCTCGGCCAGCACGCCGAGGGCTTCGCGGTCCGGGATGTCGGGCACCACGACGGCGAACTCGTCCCCGCCGGTGCGCGACACGAGCGCGCCGTCGGGCACCGCCCCGCGCAACCGCTTGCCGACCGCTCGCAGGACCCGGTCGCCCTCGTGGTGGCCGAGGCTGTCGTTGATCAGCTTGAACCGGTCGAGGTCGAGGACCGCCATGCCCGCCATCCGGGTCGGATCCACGCGCTCGGCGATCTCCGCCAGCCGCTCCTCGAGCGCCGCTCGGTTCGGCAACCCGGTCAGCAGGTCGGTGAACGCCAGGCGCTGGAGGGTCTCGGTGGCCCGCCGGGCCTCGGAGACGTCGGTGCCCTGCAGGAAGCACAGCCGCTGCCCACCGTCGCCGGTCACCGCCACCCACGTCTGCATGACGTGGGCCACCTCACCGGTGACCCGCACGTAGCGCACCGTCTCGGGCTCGACCGGCCCCGACGCGGTGAGGGCGGCCTGGCAGCGCGGCTGGTCGTCGGGGTGGATGTGGTCGAGCCAACGCGCCCCGACCACCAGCGCGGTGTCCTCGACCCCGACGAGGGCGGCGTAGGCGTCGTTGGCCTCGACGATGGTCCCGTCCGCGTCGGTGATCGCCATCGCCGCGGGACTGCCCTGGAAGCCGGCGCGCAGGCGCGCGTCGGCCCCGGCGGCCTGGACCGACAGGCGACGGATCCGCTCCGCGGCCGGGCGGGTCGCCAGGTAGGCCGCGAGGGTCCCGGCGCCGGCCAGCGCGATCGCGAACCCGGCGCGCAGCCACCACTCCCCCGCGGTCGTCCCGGTCGTGACCGCGGTGATGGCCAGGCTGCCGAGGCCGCAGACGACGAGGAGGACGCCGACGGCGACGGCGAGTCGGAGGGGCAGGCGGGAGCGACGGTCCGCGTCGGCGGTCCCGTCGGGCGTCGGTCCGGTCATCGGGTCGGCTCCGACCCGGGTGCCAGGGCAGGCCCGGGGCGTGGCGATGTGACTGCGTGCATCGCCACCAGGCTCCCACGTCTCTGCCGTCCCGCGCAGGTCTCCGTACCATCTCGCCGGATGCCGCCCCTGATCGCCAGCGCCCTGGTCTTCACCACGTCCGCCGCCGTCCTGGTCCTCGAGATCGTCGCCGGGCGCCTGCTGGCCCCCTACGTCGGCGTGACCCTCGAGACCTTCACCGGGATCATCGGCGTGGTCCTGGCCGGCATCGCGTTCGGCACCTGGTACGGCGGCCGGCTGGCCGACCGGGTGAACCCGCGGAAGCTGCTCGGACCGACGATGGTGCTCGGCGGGGCGCTCGCCGTCGCGTCCCTCCCCCTCATCCGGCTGGTCGGCTCCGCCGGGCTCGGGGCGGGGCCGATCGCCATCGTCGTGTTGACCGCCATCGGGTTCTTCCTGCCCTCCGCGGTGCTGTCCGCCGTGACGCCCATGGTCGTGAAGATCCAGCTCTCGAGCCTGGACGAGACGGGGTCGGTCGTCGGTTGGCTGTCCGCCCTCGGCACCGCGGGCGGGCTCTTCGGCACCTTCGCCGCGGGCTTCCTCTTCGTCGCGGCGCTGCCGTCGCCGGCGATCATCTACGGGGTCGGCGGGCTCATGATCGTCGCCGGCATCGTCGCGTGGCTCTGGTTCCCGCGGACGCCGGACAGCCGGTCGGTGGTCGCCGCCGCCGTGGTCCTGGCCCTGGCGACGGGAGCGCTCGGAGCGGTGTTGCCGGGCCGGTGCGAGCTCGAGAGCGCGTACTTCTGCGCCCGTGTCGAGGTCGATCCGGACCGGCCGTCAGGGCGGCTCCTGATCCTCGACACGCTGCGGCACTCCTACGTGGACCTCGAGGACCCCACGCACCTCGAGTTCACCTACGCCCAGGCGCTGTCGGACGTGCTCGAGGCCGTCGCGCCGGCGGGTGCGCCGCTCGACGTGCTGCACATCGGCGGCGGCGGGTTCAGCCTGCCGCAGTACCTGGAGGCGACCCGGCCGGGGACGTACTCGAAGGTGCTCGAGCTCGACCCCGCCCTCGTCGACCTCGCCGTCGACGAGCTGGGCCTCGAGCTGTCCGATGACCTCGAGGTCCGGACCGGCGACGCCCGCATCGCGGTGGCCGACGAGCCCGACGGCGCCTACGACCTCGTGATCGGCGACGCCTTCGGCGGGCAGGCGGTGCCCTGGCACCTGACCACCCGCGAGCTGGTCGCCGACGTCCGACGGGTGATGGTCGACGACGGCGTCTACGCCATCAACCTGATCGACTACGGGGACCTCGGGTTCGCCCGGGCGGAGGCGGCGACGTTGCGGGACGTGTTCGCGCACGTGGCGGTGATCGCGCCGCCCGAGCGGATCAGCGGCCAGGAGGGCGGGAACTTCGTGATGGTGGGCTCGGACGCCCCGATCCCGGCCGAGGACATCCGGTCCCGCGCCGTCGAGCGCGGCGACGACGACGTCGTGATCACCGCTCCAGACGAGGTCGCGGCGTTCATCGACGGCGCCGAGGTGCTGACCGACGACCACGCCCCGGTCGACCAGCTGCTGACGCCGCTGACGTAGGGGCGGCAGGGCGGGTCCCGGAGTGCCCGCCATCGCACCACGGGCGCCTCGCGGGGTTGGCAACGGCCGGCGACGTCCCCGCCATCGCCCCGCGGGCGAACGACGGGGCCGAAGCCGATCCTGAGACGCGCGCCATCGCCCCACGGGCGAACGACGGGCGGACCCTCCGGGCGGCCCCTACGCCGGGGTGCGGTCCGGTCGGCGGAGTGCGGCCACAGCGGCGGCGAGGAGCGTGCCGACCACCGGGCTGGCGACGGCGGTGGATGCTGCGGTGTCGTCCGCGAGGAGCCCGAGCAGGGCGATGACGACCACGACGGCCATGGGGCCGACGAAGCCGACCGCCGCGGCCGGCACCCCGTGGCCGACCGCGCGCGCCGCGATCCGGCTGGCGACCAGCACCCCGGCGGCCGGTACCAGCGCCATCAGCAGCAGCGACACCAGCCGCACCGCCCCCGGCGACCCGACGACGGCGACGACGCCGATCACCAGGCCGGCCACCACCAGCGCGCCGACGGTCACAGCCGCCCCGACGCCGACGGCCACGAGCGCCGACCGCCCGTCTGCGGAGAGCTGCCTGCCCCCGCGCGAGCTCGCGGTCACAGGGTCACCTCGAGCGAGTCGAGCACGGCGGTCATCTCGGTCTCGTCGAAGATCGACTCGGGCGCCTTGAGCGACAGGTACACGACGCGGCTCGACCCCTCGGCGGTCGCGAAGACGTCCCACTGCCGGATCCGCTCGTCGAGGGTGGCCGAGGCGTAGGTCGACTCGAACAGGATCCCCTCGTCCGCCCCGGTGACGTCGACGTCGCGCTCGTCGGTGAACTCGTGGTCGTCGACGGCGACGCGGAACACGTCGAGGGCGCCCTGAGCGGCCAGGCGGACGCCGTCGCCCTCGTAGTTCCCGACCTTGCCCGTGACGGCCTCGATCGAGTCGCCGACCTGGTCGGTGCCGACGACCTCGATCTCCTCCGGCTCGTCGGTCCGCACCTCCCACCCCGATGGGGTGCCGAACGTGAACTCGTCGCGCTCGTGCGCGGTCAGGTCGGCTGCGGCGGCTCCGTCGTCACCGGTGCACCCGGCGAGGGCGGTCACCAGGACGACGAGGACCAGCACGGCGGTCAGCGGGACGCGGCGGGCGGGACGACGGGGATCAGGAGCCACCGAGGCACCCTTCCCACGGGACCAGCTGCCCAGTCAGCGGGTCGAGGTACAGCGCTTCGGTGAGCGTGGCGGTCTCGAGCGTGCCGCCGCCGCTCGCGCCCAGGCCGATGCCGAGGTTGACCTCGGCGCCCGCCTCGAGGGAGTTGCGGGTGATGTCGTAGGTCTCGACCGACAGCGTGCCGGCGTCCGCCACGGCGTCGACCACCTCCTCCCCCGCCTCGACCACCCCGTCCACGTCGACGTCGCCGGCGGCTGCCAGCACGTCGCCGAACGCCTCGGCCAGGGCGGGATCGGTCAGGTCGAGCTCGCCGGTGATCACGGTCCGCTGCCCCTCCCCTCCCGGGATGTCGGTGGTGACCTGGTTGACCAGGTCGCCGAAGCTGTCGACGTCGGGGAGGATCTGGTCGTCCACGCCGCCCTCGGTGATGGCGACCACCCGCCCGGTCGTCGGCGTGCCGTCCGCGGCGATGTCGAGCTCGAGGCGGACCTCGGTCCTGCCGGACGCGCCGACGTCGAGCGCGACCGGGATGCCGAGCGCCGCCGCGGCCTCCGCCGACGCGCTGATGCGCACGGTGCGGCTGCCGTCGGCCTTCTGCTCGACCCGCGCGCCCGCCCCGATCGCCGCCTCGATCCCGGCGCTGGCGGGTCCCGCCGTGGCGCTGGCCTCGCCGTCGATGCCGATGTCGATCGCGCCGTGGGTCGACTCCGGCGTGCCGTCGGGGGCGTCGTGGCCGAGGATCCCGCCGATCAGGTCCTTGCCGATGCCGGCCACCTGCTCGACGCCCGGTGGGAGGGACTCGATCGCCTCGTCGGCGACCCGGTCGATGATGTACTCCCGCGCGTCGTCGGGGTCGTCGAAGCTGACGGTGTCGCCGACCTCCCCGTCGAGGGACCCGCCGATCGAGGCGTTCGCCCCCAGCCCGACCTCGTTGTCCCCCACCGTCACCGATCCCT
Organism: Euzebya sp.; assembly: GCF_964222135.1. Taxonomy (NCBI): domain Bacteria; kingdom Bacillati; phylum Actinomycetota; class Nitriliruptoria; order Euzebyales; family Euzebyaceae; genus Euzebya; species Euzebya sp. The sequence continues at coordinate 22,817 of NZ_CAXQBR010000037.1, read as the reverse complement.
CGGCGCCGGCCTCCGCCGACACCCCGAGCGACCCCGAGTCGACGAACGTCACGTGGATCTCGCCGTCTGAGGTGTGGCGGATCCGGACCAGCTTGCCGGCGCCGGCGTTGATGAACGTGACGCGGACGTCACCCGAGATCTCGCCGGACGCCACCGAGGTCGTGCACGCGCGCTCGGGCGCACCCCGGGCGACGCCGCCCTCGCACGCCCCGTCGCCGGTGACCTGCACGACCAGGCACTCGAGCGCCTGGCCGATCCGCCCGCCGGATGTGGGTGCCAGCAGCGCCAGGGCCACCACGATCCCCACCACGACCGCGGCGATGCCAAGCCACTCGATCGTCGACTGGCCCTCGTCCCGGCCGAGGCGGAACCGGGCGATCCCGCGCGGTGGGTGTCCCATGCGCCTGACCGTATGGAGCGGCGGGAGCGGCCGGAAGGGCCCGCGGACCCAATTCGGCGGCCCCGGGGGACCCAATCCGCCTGGGCCCCCGGGGGTGTGGCGGTACGGTCTCCGGCGATGGCATCGGGGAGCAGACCGTGAGCGAGCTGTCGGCAGCCCTCGCCGGCGCGGTCGGCCTCTACCTGGTGGTGTTCGCCGTCCGGGGGCTGGTCGGCATCGTCCGGGCCGGGGGCGAGGCCCGCCCCCTGACCGCCACGGCGGACGGTGGGGTCGTGGAGGTCGAGGGGACCGTCGTCGACGGCCAGCGGCTGTCCAGCCCGCTGCAGCAGCGGCCGGCGGCGTTCTGGCACGTCCGGGTGGTGCGGGTGCGCCGCTCGCCGACCCATCCGTTCCTGCGGCGCGAGGTCGATGTCGACCAGCCGTCGGCCGCGCCCATCACGATCCGCACCGCCGACGGGCCCGTCCTCGTCGACGTCGCCGCCGCGCGCATGCAGAGCGGCCTGGACGTGGTCGCGCGCGACCAGGCCAGCACGGCGCGCGAGCTGGTGCTCGACGGCCGGTCGCAGCAGCTGCGGCCGCAGGCGTTCGGGTCGCGGGTCGTCAGCGAGGGCGTCCTGGTGCCGGGGGACCAGGTGTGGGTCCGCGGGGTGCTGCAGCGCCGGGGCGGCGAGACGTGGCTGACCGCCGCACCCGACGGCGTCGTCGGGATCAACACCGCCGGCCACGCGGGCCGGCGGGCGGGGGCAGGGGCGATCTCGGTCATCGCCGGCCTGATCGGGCTCGGCCTCCTCGGCGTGTCCGCCGCCGCGCTGCTGGGCTGACCCCCACGCCGCCCACGAATCGACTCCGCAGACCGGCCTGGAGCCCCCGGTGCAGGCAGATCCGTGGGCGTCGTCCCAGCTCAGGGCCGTGGAGCGCACGCACGCGGAGTCGATCGGTGGGATCGTGGAGTCGATCTGTGGGGGGAGGCTGGACTGACCGCGCGCGTCAGACGGCGCCGAAGCGGCGGGTGCGCCGTTGGAACTCGTCGATCGCGGCGAACAGGTGCGTCCGCCGGAAGTCCGGCCACAGCACCGGGTCGAAGACCAGCTCGGCGTAGGCGGCCTCCCACAGGAGGAAGTTGCTGAGGCGGCGCTCACCGGACGTGCGGACCATCAGGTCGACGTCGGGGGCGTCCGGTCCGTAGAGGCGCGCCCCGAGGGCGGCCTCGTCGACGTCGTCGGGGTCGACCCGGCCGGCCGCCACGTCGGCGGCCAGGGCCCGTGCGGCGTCGACCAGCTCGGCCCGCCCGCCGTAGTTGAACGCGATCTGCAGGGTCATGCGGGTGTTCTGCGCCGTCAGCTGCTCGGTCCGGTCCATGATCCGCAGGAGGCTCCTGGGGATCGGCGCGACCTTCCGGCCGATGAAGCGCACCCGCACGCCGCGCTCGTGCAGCTCGTCGGCCCGCCGGGTCAGCAGGTCCCGGTTGAACCACATGATGAACCGGACCTCGGGCTGGGGGCGCCGCCAGTTCTCCGTCGAGAACGCGTACACCGTCAGCCAGCGCAACCCGACCTCGAGGGCGCCCTCGACGGCGTCGAACAGCGCCTCCTCCCCCTTGGTGTGGCCTTCGGTGCGAGGCAGGCCGCGCTGCTTCGCCCAGCGGCCGTTGCCGTCCATGATCACACCGACGTGCGCGGGGACGCCGCGCTCGGCCAGGACCGACGGATCCGGGGCCGTCGGATCCGGGATCGCCGGATCCGGGATCGCCGCCCCGGTCATGTCCCGGCACCTCGCGGCACCGCGGCCCAGGCCCTCAGGTCGGTGGCGAGGTGGTAGGTCAGGTACGCCCGGACGAGGGCGCCGACGCTGCGCGGCAGCGGCTCGGTGCCGCGCGCGACCTCGGCCCAGCTGCCCTCGGTGACCAGCCGCAACCCGGCGTGGACGTCGGGGGCCAGGCGCTGCAGACCCGCGGGGGTGTCCCGGCTGCACAGCACCCCGCCGGAGCCGACCGCGAAGGACGCGATGTCGTCGGTCGACCCGCAGGTGGTGCAGGCGTCGAGGGAGGGGCGGAAGCCCTCGAGGACCGCCAGGCGCATGAGGAAGGCGTCGAGGACGGCGGCGGGCCGTTCCGGTCCCGCGGCCAGCACGCCGAGGGCGTCCTTGAGCAGGAGGAACATCGCCGTCGCCCGCTCCCCCTCCTGCGCGAGGTGGTCGCACGCCTCGGCCATCGTGGCCGCGCAGGCGGAGGCGACCCAGTCCGCCCGGACCCCCTCGTGCGCCTCGATCAGCTCCGCGGCGGTGATGGTGTCGAGGGACCGGCCCTCGTAGAGCTGGAGGTGCACGTGGCCGTAGGGCTCGAGGCGCCCGCCGAAGCGCGACCCGGGCTTGCGGACCCCCTTCGCGACGCAGCGGACCTTGCCGCGGTTGGGGTCGAGGACGTGCAGGATCCGGTCGGTCTCACCCAGCTTGTAGGTGCGCAGCACGATCCCGTCGGACAGGTAGTGGGCCACGTCCCGAAGGCTACGTGCGGGGCGCGGCGGCGCCGTGCAGGGCTGGCGCCCGGCGAACGGCCGTCAGCTGCGCGCCCGGGCGGCGTCCCGCATCCGCACGAACCACCGGACGTGCGCGCCGGCGTCGTCGCCGGGCCACCACCCACACCCGAGGTCGCGCACCTCCTCGGCGATCGCCTCGTCGCCCGCGGCGACGGCGTCGTCCAGGGAGCCGGCCACCGCGGCCCGCTCCTCGGGGCCGATGTCGTCGAGGAACGCGTCGAACGCGGCGTCGACGGTCGAGAACTCCGCGTCCCAGTCCGGGTGGAGGTAGGCGACGAGGTAGCGGCTGAGCTCGGGGTGCAGGATCACGGCACAGGGTAGGACGTGATGATCGTGTAGCCGGCCGGCGCGCTCGGGTCGGGTTGGATGACGACCCGCACGCCGTTGACCTCCTCGACGACGTCGCTGCCCCGCTGCACGACCCTGCCGGTGGTGGTGGGGAGGTGCGCCTCGATCGCCTGGCGCTGCCCCGACGCCAGGATGTCGGCGACGACGTCGGGGTTCTCGGTGATCACAGTCCCCACCGCCCGGTTGGCGGTGTCGAGGTCGGGGAACGTCGAGGCGGCCGTCGGGGCGTTCGGGCCGTTCGCCCGGTCGATCAGCTGCTGGTCGGTCCGCCCGACGTGGCGCTCGATGGTGTGCCCCTGCCCGGGGTTGGGGCCCTCGTGCCCTTCGAGACCGCCTCCCGGCGGGGCGTCGCACCCGTTCTGGTTGTGGACCAGCACCGCCGCGCCGCCGACGTCGATCGCGTAGGTGTGCGGACCGGAGACGGTGAGGTTGTGGGCGGGGGCGGTCGTCGGGTCACTCGCGTCGACGCCCACGATCGCGATCGAATCGCCCCCGGTCGTCCGGAGCCGGTCTCCGGCGTCGAGTGTCCCCGCCGCCTCCCAGTCGCCGTCGACGTCGTCCCAGAACGGGTGGTCGGCAGTCGTGACGACCGTCCCGCGGTCCGTCCGGAGCTCCACGAGCACGTCGTGGTGGACCCACGTGGCCGTGACCGTGCGGATGGACCACCGGTCCACCGCCGGGTCTGCGGCGAGCACCCGGTCGCCGACGCGGACGTCCACGATCGGCCTCGAGGTGCCGTCGGCCATCACGACCCGCGTGCCCGCCCCGAAGCTGCAGAAGTCGCCGCGTCGCCCGTCGGCGACCGCGTCGCCTGCGTCGTCGCCGGCCCGGACCGCGTCGTCACCGGCACGGCCCGCGTCCGCAGCCGCGTCGGCGACGTCGTCGACCGCGCGGGCCCCGTCGATGGCGGCCTCCGCCGCGGTGCTGCCGCCGCGGATGACGTCGCCGTAGCCGGGGATGAGCCCGACGGCGATGAGGCCGAGGGTGACCTCGTCGCCGTGCTGCACGGCCCGCACCCCGTCGCGGACGTCGCCGACGATCAGGATCCCGGAGAGGATCTGCCCCCCGACGCGGATCGTCTCGAGCACCCCGCTGTCCTCGCTGCCGCCGTAGTCGCCGAGGACGAAGCCGTTCAGCAGGGCGCCCGTGCCGTCGACCACCCCGCCCACGACGGTCCCGAGGCCGTCGACCGCGGCCTCGCCGACCCCCAGCACGGCCGACCCGGCGTCCGCCACGACGCCGCCCACGGCACCGACGCCGTCGGCGATGCCGCCACCGATCGCCCCGACCCCGTCGGCGATGCCCCCGCCGATCGCCCCGACCCCGTCGGCGATCCCGCCGCCGATGTCGCTGATCAGCCCACCGATCCCGCCGCCACCGTCGTCCCCGCCGGCGTCGCCCCCGCCCCCACCGCCGGACGCGGCCGCACCCCCGTCCGCCGCCGACCCGCCGTCAGCCCCCGCACCCGCCGCGGCGTCGCCCCCGTCGGCGTCCCCGCCCACGGCGTCGCCGGCCGTGCCCGAGCCGTCGACGTCAGCCACCTGGTCCGCGGCACCGCCGCCCGCCCCTCCCCCGCAGTCGTCGTCGGTCGCCGCGCGGCAGATCTCCGCCTCGGAGGCGGACTGGATCTGCTCGCCCAGACGGCCGGCGATCGCGATGAGCGCGACGATGATCGCCACCGACACCGCGGCGACGCCCAGCCACTCAACGGTGGTCTGGCCGCGGTCGCCACGGCACGCCCTGGCGACCGTCCTCACGTCAGCAGCCTCCTCACGACATCAGGCTCGTCCAGATCGCGCCCCTGCGCGAGGGTCCCCGGACCCATTCGGCGGGGTCCTGGACGGCCCAGTGCGCCTGGGTCCCCGGCCCACGGCGCGTGGGCCCCGGCCAGCCGTCCGACCTCGCACCACCGGCCGCTCGGCGAGGATGGCCGTCGATGGCTCGGCCCGGACGACGTCGCGTGGTGGTCGCCGCCGTGCTCGGCGCCGTGGTGGTGCTGGCGGCGCTGGCGGCCGTCGGCGCCCGCGAGGAACCGGTCCCCTTCACCGTCGAGCGGCAGAGCGAGACCGACCGGCAGGTCGTGACCGGGACCGCCGGGGGACGGGACACCTACCGGTTCGTGCTGCCCGAGGGCACCGACCCCACCGCGGAGGACGACCGGCTGGTCGCCGGCCCCACCGCGGCCGCGCCGACGGGGTGGAGCGTGGTGGTGGATGTGGTCGCCGCCGAGTCACCGCTCGACGACGTCGTGGACGCGGGCGAACTCGCGGCGCGACTGCCGGCGTACGGCGACGAGCGATCGCTGGCGGCCGAGCCGGAGTCCGTCGACCTGGCGGGACAGCCGGCCTGGGCGTTCACCACGCGGGACGAGGATGGCGAGCCCTACGTGGTCCGCACCGTGGTCGCCGACCGCGACGGCGAGCGGTACGTCGTCGCGATGGCCGTGCCGGCCGCCGACGAGCAGGCGTGGCTCGGCGTCCTCACCGACCAGGTGCTGGACAGCTGGCAGTGGCTCAGCTGATCCGGGTCCGGTGCCTCAGTAGCCCAGCTCGGTGAGCTTCTTCGGGTCCCGCTGCCACTCCTTGGCCAGCTTCACCCGCAGGTCCAGGTAGACCTTCGTGCCGATCAGGGCCTCGACCTCCGGTCGGGCGTCGGTGCCGATCTGGGCCAGGACCGCCCCCTGGCGGCCGATGACGATGCCCTTCTGGGAGTCCCGTTCGACGTAGATCGTCGCGTACACCGCGGTCACGCCGTCGCTGCGGCCGGGCCCCATCTCCTCCACCACGACCGCGATCGAGTGCGGCACCTCCTCCCGCATCGCCACCATCGCCTTCTCGCGGACCAGCTCGGCCACGCGGTGGGCGAGGTCCACGTCGGTGACCATCGCCGGCGGGTACAGCGGTGGGCCCTCGGACACGCGGGCGGTGATGAGGTCGACCAGGACGTCGACCTGCTCGCCGCGACGGGCGCTGATCGGCACGATCTCGTCGAACTCGGCGAGCTCCGCCAGCGCGGCGAGCTCCGGCAGCTGGGCGTTCCGCCCGATCCGGTCCACCTTGTTGACGACGCCGACGAGCGGCAGCCCCGATGCCGCGAGCAGCTCGGCCAGGTAGGCGTCGCCGCGGCCCACGCCCTTCGCGCCGTCGGTCACGAGCACCGCGACGTCGACGCCGTCGAGGGCGTTCTGGGCGACGTCGTTCAACCGCGACCCGAGCAGGGTCTTCGGCTTGTGGACGCCGGGGGTGTCGACGAAGACGATCTGGCTGCCCGGTCGTGTGAGGATCCCGCGGATCGCGTGGCGGGTCGTCTGGGGGACCGGGGTGGTGATGGCGACCTTCTCGCCGAGGATGGCGTTCAGGAGGGTCGACTTGCCGACGTTGGGTCGGCCGACGATGGCGCAGATGCCGGAGCGGTGCGCGGGCTGGTCAGCCTCGTCGGGGGCGGTGCCGGTGGGGGGCTCGACGTGGTCTGGCACCCGACGACGGTACCAGCGGGCTCACTGGCGGGGCGGGACCGCGACGGTCACGCCGGGGGTGAGCCCCCACCCCTCGAAGGCGCCCGCCTCGGCCTCGATGACCGCCCTGGCCCGCCAGACCAGCCGCGAGCTGCGGTTGCGGCGCAGCCGCTGGGTGTGCAGGACCAGCCCGTCGACGTCGACGAACGCCACGTCGAGGTCGAAGCGCATGCCCAGGCTGTGGACGTGCTTGGCCGGTGCGAGCCACATCGCGCCGTCGATGCCGTCGCGGCCGAGCAGCCCGCGGCTGCGGGTCCGGGCCGTCCGGGCCACCTCGAGCGCTGCGACGTCACGGCCGTCGACCACCAGCCGGTCGGTCACGACCCTCCGTCCCGACAGCTCGTCGGTGCGGGGGCGTGCGCCTCGGGCACCCGCTCGGCGGCGGCGTCGACGCTGGCCAGCGCGGCGGCGAGGGGCGACTGCGCGCCCGGCTCACGTCGGTCACCGCCGCAGGCGGCGGTGCGGACCAGGTCGGCGGGTCGCGCCGCGAGCCGGTCGACGGCGGCCGAGAGCCCCTCGGGTCCGTCGGCAGCCGCGACCGTCCCGCCGCTGCGTCCGGCGAGGTCAGCCAGGAACGCCAGGTCGTCCGGTGGGGCGGCCAGGGCGATGACGTCGACGACCGGCGCGTCGTCGCCGAGCCGATCGAGCACGCCGAGCACGTCCTCCCCGCAGCTGTCCGCCCCGCTCGTGATCACGATCAGCCGACCGGGCGGCGCGCCGTGGTCGCCGGTCCGCTGGCCGGCGGCGGCGAGCGCCGGTGCGGCCAGGTCGAGCATCGCCGCGAGCGGACGCCACCCGACCGCCCCAGGTCGGCCGGCGACGTCAGCGGCACCCACCTCCACCTCGCCGGGAGAGGCGTGGGTCGTGACGCTCGAGCACGACTCGAGACGACCGGCGGTGTCCGCGCCGCCGGCATCGCCGAAGCTGGCGAGCCCGAGGGGGACGAAGTCGGGGGCGGCGAGGGACAGGCGCTCGACCGCGGTGGCCGCGGCCGCCTGCCGGGTGCCCGCGCCGAACCGCTCCGCCATCGCGGCCGATCCGTCGACGGCGATCAGCTGGGGGACCCGGGCGGCGACCAGCGCCGCCTCCACCGCCGCGTCGCCCGACGGGTCCTGGTCGCCGGTCGCGTGCTCGTCATCGGGCGGGACGTCGTCCGCGGACGGCGTCGTCACCGGTGCCGGTGCGGTGGTGGTCGGGGGCGTGGTGGCGGTCGGTTCGACCGGCGGGCTGGATGCCGCTCCGCCGGTCCCCGCGTCGGGTGGCGGCGACGGCTGTCCGGTGGGCAGCACCGCGACGGGGTCGAGGCCGGGGGTGGGCTGGTCGCCGCCCAGCACCCGGCCCACCGGGGCGCACCCCGCGACGGCGAGCAGCAGCACCCCGACGGCGGCCGCGCGGCGGCGTCGCCGGCGGGTGGTCACAACCCCCTCCGTGAGAGCTCGAAGCCGGCGACCCCGCCGAGGGCGAGGGCGACCAGCGCCACGGGCGCCAGGTCGCGCACCACGTCAGGGTCCCCGGGCGGCGGCACGGGCGCCGCGGTGACCGTCACGTCGGGGGCGGGCGGCGCCGCGCCGCCGGGGGTCGCCGCGGCGGTCTCGACCTCGACGGGTGCGGGGTTGCCCTCGACCACCACGGTCAGCTGCAGGCGGTAGCCGGTCCCCGCCAGCGGGTCCTCGCCGTCGTCCGAGCGCAGCGCGACCGACAGCAGGGGGCGTTCGCCGCCGACCGCGGGGATCTCGGCCGTCGGCATCTCGACGACCCCGTCCGCGGTGCCGGTGAACCCGACCTCGCGCGACTGGAGGGGTTGGCGCTGCGGGTCGGTCAGGGTCACCTCCACCGCGGCCGCCTCGCTGGTCGGCCCGTCGGGTCGCCCGACCACGACGACGGTCGCACCGACCCGCTGCCCCGGTGCGGCGTCGACGGCGTACCACAGGACCTCGGTGAGCAGGACCGTGTCGACCACCGACCCGGCGGGCACGACCGGTGCCTCCGCGGGGTTCGCCGCGCCGGTGACGCTCGGCACCTCCTGCGTCGACGGCGTGGCCGGCACCGACGGCGCCGACGGCGCGGCCGTCTGGGCCCCTGCGGCCACGGTGCCCACCGCGCCGCCCGCGAGCAGGACGAGGATCGCCGTCCACACGACGACGACGGCACCGCGCACGTCCCGCGTCACGGCCCCAGCCTCCGCGAGATGACGATCCCGCCGACCGCGCCGATGATCGCGAAGGCGCCGGCCGCGGCCAGGTAGTAGCTGGTCGGCGTCGGGCGCCGGCCGGGATCGACCGGTGGCGGCTCGTCGAGCGCCGGCCGCTGGGCGATCGGGGTCGCCTCGGGGGCCACCGGGTCGCTGGTGACCGCGACGAACAGCTCGATGGGCAGCTCGACCCCCTCGAGGGCGCGGCGGTCGTCGCGCTCGGCCGGCTCGGGGGTGCGCAGCCCGATGACGTAGCGGCCGGGGTCGGAGCAGACCGTGCCGCCCCTGACCCGCAGCCCGTCGACCGCCAGGGTCTGGGTGAACGGGCCGAGCCCGGTGACCGCGTCGTCGTCGCAGCCGGCCAGCCCGATCACGTCGGCGAACCCGAGCGACATCTCGACGGTCGCGGTCGGCATGTCCGGCGTCTCGGCGTCGCCGATGATGGAGGCGACCGCGCGGACGCGGTCACCGGCCTCGAGGTCGACGGCGTACCACCGCTCCTCGGGGTGGGCGAGGACGTCGACGTACTGGCCGGGCCCGATCGTCGTGGCCTGCTCCGGCGTCGGGCCGCCGCGGATCGGGGTGCCGGTGGGCAGGTAGGCCCGCAGCTCGCGGGCGAGGTCCTCCGCAGAGTCCGCCGGCCGGTAGGTGCCGCCGGTGACCTCGGCGATGCAGCGCAGCTCCTCCGCCGCCACGGCGTCGACCTGGAAGCCGACGGTCTCGACCCGCAGCTGCACGCCCTCGGAGACGATGTCGCGCGCCACGTCGCAGGCGGCGGGCGGGGCGCAGGTGTCGATCCCGTCGCTGACCAGCACCACGGTCCGCGCCGCGCCGTCGGGCAGGTCCTCGAGCGCCGCCCGCAGCGACGCGCCGATCGGCGTGAACCCGCTGGCCGACAGCCCGTCGACGGCCTGCTGCAGCGCCGCCGCGTTGCCGGTCCCCACCGGCACGAGCAGCTCGGTGTCCGCGCACCCGGCCTCGCGGTCGGTGTTCGGGGTGCGGTGCCCGTAGGCGCGCAGCCCGACCGCCGCCTCGGGTCCGAGACCGCTGATCAGCTCGGTCAGCGCCTCCTTGGCCGCATCGATCTTCGGGCGGCCGGTCCCGTCGTCAGCGGTCATCGACCCGGACGCGTCGAGGATCAACAGCACCGGCGCGTCCCCCAGCGGCGCCGCCGTCGGGCCGGGGGTCGGCGTCGGCGACTGCGCGACCGCCGGGCCGGCGCACAGGGCCAGGAGCAGCGCGGTCACGCACAGGAGGGGGCGCAGCCTCATTCCACCAGCCGGACGGTGATGCCGGCCTGGGCGGAGAGGCTGGCGAACCCGCCGAAGGGCATGAACCCGCCGCCGCCCGCGCCCCCGCCGGCGGTGCCCGTGTTGCCGCCGCACTCCCGCCCGGTCCGGTGGGAGAGGTGCACCGCGTCGTTCCGCGGCAGCGGCTGGCACAAGCCGATCGACGGGTCGGCGTTCGCCACCGCCGCGGCGCGCTGGTAGTTCTGCACGTCGACGGCCAGCCCCGACTGGTGCATCGAGCGGCCCGGTGCCGCGCACGGCCCGGTCACCTGGGCGCAGACGATCGCCTGCGCCTGCGGCGACCGGTAGGCGGAGTTGATCTGCAGCGGTTCGCCCATCGCCGCCTCGAGCTTCAGCAGCGAGATCTTCATCTCCTCCGCCAGCGGGCGCACCGCCACCCGGCCGTAGGCGCCGTCGCAGGCGCTGTACCGCTCGAGGAACGACGTCCCCTCCGGCGGCGGGCTCACCCCCGCGCGCTGGGCGAGGTCGAGCACCTCGGCACGGCTGGTCGCGCAGGTCCCCGCGGACGTGGTGGCCGACCCGCCGGAGCCGGGCCCGAACCCGCCGCTGCCGGTGCTCCAGTAGCCCTCCGCGAGGAAGCTCGCCGCGCCGGGGCCGACGCGGGCGGTGGCCTCCTGGCGACCCACCTCGCCGTCGCCGACGGTGAACTCCCCGGTGCCGCCCTCGGGGTCGTCGTCGACGTAGCCCTCGGCGGTCAGACCGCGCCGGGTGGCGGACTGCACGTGCACGTCGTAGGTGAGGTAGCCGACGGTGGTGATGGAGAAGTCCTCGATCGTCACGTCGTTGCGGGCGGCGTACATCTGGGCGGCGCCGCGGGCGCGCAGCACGTTGACGACGAAGGGGCTGTAGTTCCAGGCGCCCGAGTAGATCCACTCGAGGATCTGCTGGCGGATGTCAGCTGCGGCCGCCAGCGACGCCGCGTCGCTGCCCGTCTGCGCCTCTGCACCGAGGTCGGTGGCGCGGCCGGTCTGGAAGAAGAACACCCCCATCACGACCGTCACCAGCGTGAGCACCAGGAAGCTCGGGATCACCGAGCCGCGCTCGCCGTCCACCCCGCCGCGCAGCCGCCTCATGCCAGCTGGACCCCCTGGTCGCCGCCGACGTCGTCGTCGTAGGGGCAGGTGAACGTCGGCCGGAGGGCGACCTTCTGGAACTGCCCGAGGATCTCCTCGGAGCGCTCGAGCGACTCGGCGATCTCTGCCTGCAGCTCCTCCAGGCTGGCGGTCGCGTCGGACTGCATCTGCTGGCGGACGTCCTCGTACTCGTCGTCCACCTGGAGCGCCCACCGCCCGATGAACCGGCCCCGCTCGCGCTCGGCGAGGTCGTCGGAACGACGGGCCTCCTCCCCCTCCGCGAGCAGCACGCTGAGCGCGTCGGCGGCGAAGTTGACCCGGCAGCTGCCGTTGGCGGCGTCGGCGCGGATGCGGCAGTTGATGACCTCCTGCACCTGGGCGCGCTGGGCGATGTACTCCCGCAGGGCGTCGCGCAGCCCCTGGGCGTTCGCGGCGTCCCGGTAGATGCCGCCGGTGGCGTCCGCCACCTGCTGCAGCGCCGCGCGGTCGGCCTCGGCCAGGTCGAAGCCGATCACGTCCACGACCACCTGGATGCCCAGGTCGACGAGGGCCTGCGCCGAGGCGACCGGGTCCCCGTCGCAGGTCTCGATGCCGTCGGAGATGAGGATGATCCGGTTCGTCGCCCCCTCGAGGCCCTCGGCGGCGTCCGCGTCGGCCGCGGCCTGCAGCACCGGTCCGGCGGCGTCGAGGGACGCGCCGATCGGCGTCCAGCCCGTCGCGCTGAACTGGCCGACGACGTCGGCCGCGTTCTCCGGGGTCAGGTCGCCGATCTGGGCGAAGGTCTCGATGCCGGCGCAGGACTCGGCCCGGCCCGCGTCGGAGTTGTCACCCCGGTGCCCGTAGACCATCAGGCCGAGGTCGGCGAAGTCGGGGGTCACCGACACGTAGTCCACCAGCGCCTGCTTCGCGGCGTCCATCTTCGAGACGCCGCCGGCGTCGCCGGCCATCGAGCCGGAGGCGTCCAGGATGAACAGGGTGTTGTCCTGGGTCTCGACCAGGATCTCCTGGGTGGTGGCGCCGCCGCAGTCGTCCTGGGTGCACTCGTCCGCCGCGGGGTCCTGGCCGAGCTCGGACTCGACGAAGTCCGGCCACAGGTTGCCGTTCGCGTCGTCGCAGTACTCGTCGCCGATCAGGTCGCAGGTCGCCGCGGCCCCGAGGTCCCGCAACCGCGAGGTGGAGGGGTAGGCGACGTCCTCGTCGTCCTCCTCCTCGGTCGGCTCGGGCTCGGTGGCCGCCTCGGTCGTGGGCGCCTCGGTCGGCGACGCGGTCGCGGAGGCGCCCGCGTCCGGCGGGGGCACGGTGGTCGGGCCGGCGACCTCCGGGTCGCTCCCGCCGCTGCAGCCCGCGACGAGCAGCAGCGCGCACACCACCGCGAAGGACCTGCGCACCCCGGACGACCCCCTCACCCTGACGACCTCCGCACCATCAGCGACCTCCTCGTGGGAACACGAGCGGCCGCCCCCGGTCGGGGGCGGCCCTCAGGACGTGTACCGCGTGGGCGATCAGCCGCCGTCCGCGCCCGAGGCCCGGCCGATGAGGCCCTCGAAGGCGTCGCGGATCGTGCCGGCGATCCCCTCTGACAGATCCCCCGCGATGAAGACGACGATGGCCACGATGACCGCGGCGATGCCGAGCCACTCCACCGAGGTCTGGCCCTCCTCCGCCCGCAGGCGGTCGCGGCCGCGCTCGGCCAGCATCTGGGCGGTGGTGTACAGCGCGATGATCGAGCTCATGTGTGATCCCCTGTGCGAAGTCTGCTCGTCGATGACACAGGTCACGGTACGGATCGACGCGGGACCTGGACAGGGCCCCAGGACCCAAATCGGGGCGCCCCGCGGGGCCCAGATCACCTGGGCCCCCCTGGGCCCGCCGGTGCTCACCGGTGGTGGCCGCTGGTGCCCAGCCACTTGGCGATCGCCTCGGCACGGTTGCTCACCCCCAGCTTCGCGTAGGCGCGGTTGATGTGGTTCTTGACGGTCTTCTCCGAGACGAAGAGCGCCTCGGCGATCTCGGCGTTCGAGCGGCCCTGCGCGATGAGGTTGACCACGTCGATCTCGCGCTCGGTCAACCCGTCGGCGCTGCCCGGACCGCCGGTCGTCGCGCCGGTGCGCACCAGCTCGAACAGGGCGGGTGCGACGGTGGGGCTGACGTGGGTCCCCCCGGCGTGGACCTCGCGGATCGCGTCGCCGAGCTCGTCCGGCGTGAAGCGCCCGTGGACGATGTACGCCCGGGCGCCCGCCTGGATGGCACGTCCCACGATCTCGACGTCCTCGGCGTAGGTCAGCATCAGCACGGCCGTCTGCTCGGCCACCTGCGACGTGGCCTCGATGCCGTCCATGATCGGCATCCGGACGTCCATCAGGGTCACGTCGGGCCGGAGGTCGCGGACCTTCGCGACCGCCTCCTTGCCGTTGCCGGCCTCCCCGACCACCGACACGTCGTCGCGCAGGTCGAGCAGGCCGCTGAGACCGCCGCGGATCACCGGGTTGTCGTCGGCGATGAGGACTCTGATCACGTGGGGACCTCCTCGGGCGGCCGCACCATGTCGTGCGCCGACGTCACGGGCACCTCGGCCCGGATGGTGGTGCCCCGCCCGCGGTCGAGGATCACCAGGTCGCCGCCGGCGCGCCGCGCGCGCTCGCGCATGCCCAGCAGGCCGTAGTGGCCCTCGGCGGCGAGCTGCTCGAGGTCAGTCGAGGGGACCCCGTGGCCGTCGTCGGCGACCTCGAGGACCGCGAGCTCGGAGTCGCGTGCCAGGTAGACCGATGCGCGGGAGGCGCCGGAGTGGGCCGCGACGTTCCGCAGCGACTCCCTCAGGACGGTGAAGAGCTCGTAGCGCGACGACGCGCTGATCGCGCCGACCGGGGTGACCGCGAGCGACAGCTGGATGCCCGACTGCGCGGCCCACTCCCGCCCCCAGTCGGCGATCGCGGTGTGCAGCGGCGCGTCGAGGTTGTCGCTGCGCAGGTCGCTGATCAGCTGGCGGGCCTCCAGGGCCGCGGTCTCCGCGGCCGTGGCGACCAGGGCGGCCTGCTCGGCAGCCTTCTCGGGCCGCTTCTCGACCCACTGCGGCAGGGCGGTGGCCGCCAGGGCGATGCCGTGCAGCGTCTTGCCGAGGGAGTCGTGCATCTCCCGGGCGAGCCGCGCCCGCTCCTCCGACGCCGCCCCCCGCGCGACGGCCTGCTCGAGGTCGGACTCGACGCCGGAGGCGTGCAGCAGCAGCCCGCGGAGCGCCGACGCCCCAAGTCCGGCCACCACGACCAGGACGGGGATGGACACGAGCGCGGTGAAGGTCATGTCGGCCGTCGACAGGCGGAGGGCCAGGACGACGTGGACGACGGCGATCCCGACGCCGAAGACCCCGCCGCCCGCGTAGCCGTACAGCGCGCCGGCGAGGAAGGCCGTCGAGATGGTGTAGAGCACGAACGGCCCGTCGACGCCGGTCGCGACGAGGATCCCGATGGTGATGGCCACGTCGAGGAGGAACAGCGTCGGGTGGCGCAGCAGCGCGTCGGCCAGCCGGTCCCACCACAGGAGCACGCCGACCCCGGCGTAGCTGGCGAGCAGCACGAGGATCAGCACGCGGCGGTCGGCGCCCTGGACCAGGGCGACCACGCCGGCGATGAGGAGCAGGATCAGGCGGAGGTCGACCGCCAGCTTGACCAGGCCGCTCAGGGACTCCGCCGTGGTGGAGGTGCGATCAGCCACCGAACAGCCCCCCGAGCTGGATGTCGCCGCCGATCAGCAGCCCGCCGATGAGCAGCAGCGCCGCACCCGGCATCAGCAGGACCGTGGCGACCAGCGTGACCTTCGGCGCCGCCTTCGCCGCGTCCCGGCGGACGTTCTGGCTGAACACCTTCCGCATGTCCCGCGCGATCGACGCCATCGCGTCGGTGAGCGGTGCGCCCAGCTCCTCGGACTGCAGCAGGGCACCGACGAAGCGGTTCAGCGACGGGCTGTCGTTGCGGTCGCGCAGGCCCTCGAAGGCCGCGCGCCGCGACGCGCCGACGTCGAGCTGCTGCAGGGCGATGCGGAACTCCTCGGCGACCGGTGAGTCGAACTGCTCCCCCACCCGCCGCAGCGCCCCGCGGAACTTCAGACCGGCCTGGACGGTGACGCCGAGGATGTCGAGGTAGTCGGGCAGGTCCCGCTCGATCTGCGCCTGCCGCCGCCTTGCGGCCGAGCGGAGCTGCAGGTCCCGGCGGAGGTAGCCGTAGACCACCATGACCGGTCCGAGCAGCGGGTGCAGGGTCATCGCCCCGATCCCGAGGAGGACGCAGATGCCGGTGTCGCCGCCCTTCGCCCGGATCACGTCGGCGATGCCCCAGCGGTCCGGACGGCCGGCCGCGTCGAGCCAGTGCTCGAGCCGGCGTCGCGACCCCTCGGTCATCGTGCGGCGGATGAGCGGCTCCAGGCGGCGCCCGAGGGCGGCGTGGAGCGCGCCGACGAGCGACCGCTGGGCCCGGACGGGCCCGCCGCCGTCGACGCCGACGAGGCCTGCGGAGGGGGTGCGCACCAGCCGCAACCCGACCAGGGCGACGGCGTACACGCCGAGCGCCGCCAGCCCGATCAGCCCGGGGGTCACCGCTACACCTCGACCTTCGACAGCCGGCGCATCGCGGCGTAGCCGGCGGCGTAGAGGCCGGCGGCGATCAGCAGGATGATCTGGCCGGCGGTCTGCTCGGTCATGCGCCGCAGGGTCCCGGCGGAGATCGTCTCGATCACGAACAGCATGGCCACGCCGAGGCCCATCACCGCGAACGCGGTGAACCGCACGCCCGCCATGGTGGTCTCGACCTCCCTGCGGAGGTCGCGGCGGCGCTCGAGGTTGACCGACATCTCGCGCAGCGCCTCGATCACGTCACCGCCGGCGCGCTGCTGGATCACGAGCGTGCTGACCAGCACCGCCATCTCTCGGGACGGGGCGCGCAGGGCGAGCTCCTCCATCGCGCCCGCGAGGCTCTGGCCGACCTCGAGGCGACGGACCGCGTCGCCGAGGAGGGTGCGGGCGGGCTCCTCCATCTCCCGGGCCGTCAGCGCCAGCGCGTTCGGGATGGCCATGCCGGCGCCGGCGGCGTTCGACATGACCCGCGCGATGTCGGGGAGCTGGTCGGCGAAGCGGTCGGCGCGCTTGCGGACCAACCGGTCGAGGTAGGCGTTCGCGCTGACCAGCCAGACGACGACCAGCACGACCGCAGCGCCGGCTGCGACCAGCTGCAGGGCGCCGAGCAGGATCAGCCCGCCGACGCAGAGGACGCTCAGGACCGCGTCGCCGGCCAGCACCTCCTCGTGGCCGGCACGCCGCAACCGCTCGTCGACCGAGCGGCCGAACGGGGTGCGCAGCACCGCGGCGTGCGCGCCCCGGCGCCACGGCGGCACCCGCTCGCTGCGGAGGGTGAGCAGCGCCCGGCGACGGGCGATCTGCTCCTGGCTGCGGCCCCGGGAGAGGTTGATGATCCCGAGCACGCCGAGCACCAGCGTCACGACCAGCAGCCACAGCGCCGTCGTCGGCGTCACGCCACCCCTCCCCCCGCCGCCACGGGCACCGGACCGTCGTCCGCGAACGCGGGGTGGACGTCGACGCCGGCGAGGCGGAACCGCTCCCGCAACCACGTCGGCAGCCGACCGTGGACGAAGCGGCCGGTGACCGACAGGTCCGGCCCGATCGGGTCGGTCTCGAACGCCGACACGGGGTCGAGGGCGAAGTCGTCGCGCTCCCTCCCCCGCTTGACCGCGACCTGCCCGACGCGGCGGGAGCCGTCCGGGTAGCGGCGCAGGTGGACCATCACGTCGACGGCCCCCTCGATCTGGTCCCGCAGCGCCTCGAACGCGATGTCGAGGTCGCTCATCGACGCGAGGGTCTCGAGGCGCAGCACCGCGTCGTCGACGGAGTTGGCGTGCACCGTGCACAGCGACCCCTCGTGACCGGTGTTCATCGCCTGGAGCATGTCGAGGGTCTCACCGCCCCTGACCTCACCGACGATGATGCGGTCCGGTCGCATCCGCAGGCTGTTGCGGACGAGGTCGCGGATCGTCACCTCACCCCGCCCCTCCACGTTCGGGGGTCGCGACTCGAGCCGCACGACGTGGGGCTGCTGGAGCTGAAGCTCGGCGGAGTCCTCGATCGTGACGATGCGCTCGGTGTCGCCGATGAACCCGCTGAGCGCGTTCAGGAACGTCGTCTTCCCCGTGCCGGTCCCGCCGGCGATGATCACGTTGCAGCGGACCCGGACCATGGCGCGGAGCAGCCAGCTCATCGCCTCGTCCACCGAGCCCATGCCGCTGAGCTGGTCCATCGTGAAGGCGCGGGGGAAGCGGCGGATGGTCACGACCGGCCCGGTCAGGGACAGCGGCGGGATGATGACGTTGACCCGCTCGCCCGTCGGCAGCCGGGCGTCGACCATCGGCGAGGACTCGTCGACCCGCCGGTTCACCTTGGAGACGATCCGGTCGATGGTCTGCAGCAGCTGCTCGGCGGAGGAGAACCGGGTCGCGGAGCGGGTGAGGCGGCCGTTGCGCTCCACGTAGATCTGGTCGGGGCCGTTCACCATGATCTCGGTGACCTCGGGGTCGGCGAGGAGCGGCTCGAGGACGCCGAGGCCGAGCGCCTCGTCGACGACCCGGCGGATCAGCTCCCCCCGCTCGCCCGAGGACAGGATCGGGCCGTCCCGGCTGATCAGGTGCCCGACGACGCGTTCCAGCCGGGCCCGCCGCTGGGTGGCCGACAGCGCGTCGAGCTCGTCGAGGTCGACCTCGCTGAGGAGCATCTCGCGGTAGCGGCGGACGTCGTGGGTGTCCGCCGAGTCCTCCGACGACTCGGGGACCCCCAGCCCGCCCCGGTGGGTGAGGGGCATCAGAAGCCCCCCGTCGTGGTGCGCGGGAGGGTCGCCGAGCGCCGGATGGTGGTGACGTCGAGGTCGATGAACGGGATGACCACGGGGACGTCGATCGCGACCGTGATCGTCTCGCCGCCGCCGCTGACCGACGTGCGGTCCCGCACGTCCGGGTCGACCGCGGACATCGCGGCGGCGTGCCCGTCCCCGCCCATGCCGGCCATGCGGCTGCCGGTCCGGGCGGCGTTCTCCGCCATGTTCATGGCCCCGCCGACCATCGCCAGCTGGAACGCCAGGAGGGCGACCATGAGGAAGAGGGGGAGGATGCCGAGCAGCTCGACGGTGTACACGCCCCGCTCGTCGCGGTGGAGGCTCACAGCCCGACCTCCCGCACCGTCCCCTGCTGGACGGTGATGGTCCAGGGGGTCATCCAGCGGGGGGCGAGGAGCGGCACCCGGATGTCGGCGGAGACCGTGGACGCGCCGGTCGAGATCGACACGCCGTCCCGCATCGACGCGGGGAGCTCGTCGCGGACGACCTGCTCCACCTGCTCGCCGACCAGGCCGGCGACGGCGAGCTCCCGCGCGCCCTCCCGCACCGCGTGCTCCCCCATCGTGTACGTCCAGCCGATGATCACGACCTGCCACAGAACCAGCAGCAGGGCCAGCGCGAAGGGGGCCATGCCCAGGAGCTCGACGATCGCCGACCCCGAGTCGTCGCCGCGGCTGAACAGCGACCGGCGCTTCTGGGGCCTGACGAGCTGGAGCTCACGACTGACCGCGAGGATGCCCTGGCGGACGGGGCCGTCCTCCAGGCGGTCGGGCACGCCGGTGTTGACCGCCGCCTCGAGGTCGCGGAACGCCGCCGGCACGTTCGCCCGCATCACCGGCAGCTTCAGGACCCGTCCGATCAGGTCGGGCTGCACCTCGGTGTCCCGGCTGGCGCGGTTCACCAGCACGGTGATGCCGTCCTTGCGGTAGCGGCGGCGCTCCCACAGCTGGACCAGCCGCGCGGCCGAGCGCATCGCGAGGACGTCCGGGGTCACGACCAGGAGGACCTCGTCGGCCAGCTCGGTCGCCATCGACCCGCCGTCCGTCACCACCGTCCCGACGTCGGCGACCACCAGGTCGAAGCGGGTGCGGATCGCGCCGAGGATCCCGCGGGCGACCTCCGGGGTGATGTCGGCCTCGTGCTCGCCCTGCGGCGGCGGCAGCAGGATCCGGAGACCCGACCGGTGGGCGTACAGGGCGTCGTTCAGGTGGCGGGACCCGACCTCGGCGGCCACCTCGACCAGGTCGTCGACGCTGCGGTGGTGGGTCAGGTCGAGCAGGGTCCGCACGTCGCCGGACTGCAGGTCGAAGTCGATCAGGCAGACCCGCCGCTCGGGGTTGGCCAGCTGCGCCTCGAGGGCCAGGTGGGTCGCGACCGTCGTGGTGCCGACACCCCCCTTGGCGCCCGCGACCACCATCATCCGACCCCGACGGTCCTCCGGCCGCTCGGTCAGGCGGTGGCGCAGCCGCTGGGACCACACGCCCGCCGCCTCCACCTTGGTGGACACGGCCTCGAGGGACAGGGGGCTCGAGATCACCCCCCGGAACCCGGCGTGCAGCGCCCGCTCGAGCACGTCGGGATCCGCGCTCGCGGACAGCAGGACGAGGGCGGTGTCGGGGTAGCGGGTGGTCAGGTCCTGGGCGACGTCGAGCGCCGACAGCGGCCCGATGCCGGAGTCGAGCAGGACGACGTCGACCTCGGTCAGCTCGAGCGTCGAGTTGAGCGCGACCGTGTCCCCGACCCGCGGGGCGATGACGAACGTGCCCGCCTCGGCGGACAGGTCCTCTAGCTCCGCGGCGAGCTCGTCGGACGGCGTGGCGAGGAGGACGGTGATCATCTCATGCACCTCCGGCGCCGGTCGGGGCGTAGATCCGCTCGGGCGGGTCCAGCGACGAGTCGTCGTCCGGCGCCCGCAGCGCCAGGCGGACCGTGGAGGCGAAGCTCTCGACGTAGGCGAGCCGCAGGACGTCCGCGGTGTCGAGCACGAACGTGATCGGGACGACCTCGTTCGCGGCGAACGCGCCCGTCGCGGGGTCGACCCCCTCCTCCACCTGCGGCGTGCCGATCGACAGGATCCGGGCCCCCTGGATGGTGATCTCCGAGCGGGCCGGCTCGCCGTCGAACCCCGCACGGGTGGCGACGACGTCGACGACGTCACCGACGCCGATGTTGCCGGCCACCCCGGTCTCGGCGTCGACGAGGATGGCGATCTGGCGCTGCCCCTCCCCGATCTCGGGTGGCGCGGTCACGTCGCCGGCCTCGAGGAGGGTCCCGGCCGGCAGGTCGGTGGCGGGGACGCGGCCCTGCAGGTCCGCGGCGGACGTCAGCGCGAGCGGGGGCTTCCAGCGCGCCGGCATCTCGACGACCTCGACCGCCTCGGCGGGGATCGCCTCGAAGGCGCGGACGTCCACCGTCAGCCGCACGACCGGCTCCATCGGCCCGACCTGGCGGCCGACGTCGGCCACGTAGCCGGACACCGCGAGGACGACCGCCACCGCGCCGACCACGCTCAGGACGATGAGCAGCACGCCCCGTCGCTGTCTCGGGTTCATCGGGTCACCGCCTCCTCTCCTCCGGCGGCGCCGCCCGTGCCCTCTGCGCCGGCGAAGACCACGCCGTCCGACGTCCCACCCGCCACCTCCTGCCGGGGGGCGCCGCTGCGCGGCAGGGCGCACCAGGGGCACTCGGCGCTGCCCACCCACCGGCGGCACCAGGCGCAGGGACCCGGGTCGATGTGGGGGCGCAGCGCCTGCGCCAGGGCCTCGATCGACCGCGGGTACAGGACCACCTGGGTGACGCGCTTCGCGCCCCACCACCGGGCGCTGTCCGCCGGCGGATCGACCTCGACCCCCGCCGCGTCCGGGAGCTGCGGGCCGACGAGGTCGACCACCCACCGGCGCTCGCCGTCCAGGTCCGCGAGGGCCACGCCGATGGGCTGGGCCGGCCGCGGGAGCGGGGGCGGATCGTCCGCCGTCAAGCGCCGGACGGCGGGGTCGGGCCAGGAGGTCACCAGCCACGACGCGCCCGGCAGCGCCGACCGCGCGTGCTGGACGACCGACGGGGAGGGCTCGGTCAGCCCGGACACGGTGGGCAACCAGGTGAGGTGCACGAGCTGGCTCTCGAGGACGGGCAGGGCTGCGGCGACCTCGGCCACGCCGCCGAGCGGCCCGTGGAGGGCGCCGGCCAGCGTGACCAGCACGTCTGCGGCCAGCTGCGGCAGGCGGGTCGCGTGCCACAGGACCGGAGCCGCGCCGAGCGCCGTCCGCACCGTCGACAGCGCCCGCGCGGGCGCATCGCCGAGGCGGTCGGGGTAGACGACCACGATCGAGGGCTGCAGGGCCAGCTGCTCGGCGACCACCTCGTGCAGGGCGGCGAGGTCGTCGAGGACCGCATCGGGGTCGACGTGGACGACGTGCACCGGCTCGTCGAGGAACGGCCCCGCGTGCCGGCCGAGGGCGACCACGCCGTTCACGCGGCCGTCCCCCTGGGCGAGGGCAGGTCGAAGCCCTCGACGACGGAGGCGGCGACCTCGAGCCACGCCTCCTGGGTGTCGGGGTCGAGCAGGTCGGGGTTCGTGACGCCCCCGGCCTCGAGGTGGCGGTCGAGGGGGATGCGGTGGACCGCCCGGCAGCGGGCGGCGAAGTGGGCGACGACCTGGTCGAGGTCGACGCGGCCGAGCTCTGACACCGCGTTGACGACCACCACCGCGTCGCGGACCAGGTGGGCGTGGCCGTGGGTGTCGAGCCAGTCGAGGGTCAGGCCGGCGGCGCGGGCGGAGTCGAGCGCCGACCCGGTCACCAGGACGATCTGGTCGACGGCCGCCAGGATGCCGGTGTTGGCGTCGTCCATGATCCCGGTGCCCGTGTCGCAGAGCATGACGTTGTAGTGCTTGTCGAGCTCGTCCATCACCGCCTGGTAGTCCGACCCGCGCAGCGCCCGCGAGGCGTGGGGGTCCTCGGGGGAGGCCAGGACCTCGAGGCGGGTGGAGGACTGCGACGTCAGCGACCGGGCGTCGGGGTAGCCGACGATGGTGTCGAGCCGCGCCAGGGCGTCGGTGACCGTGGCGCCGGTCTGCCGGGTCACCCGGTGCCCGAGCGTGCCGGCGTCGGGGTTGCCGTCTATCGCGATGACGCGGTCCGGGCGGACCGCGGCCAGGGTGTGCCCGATCATCAGGGTGGTCGTGGTCTTGCCGACCCCGCCCTTGCGGGAGATGACCGCGATCCGGCGTCCCTGCGGGCACGGCCGGCGGCAGCGGTCGACCGTGGCCTGCCACGCCATCTCGCTGCGGCCGGGACCGAGGTTCACCGCCCCGCCGGTCAGCCGGTACAGCCAGGCGCGCCACCCCTCGGTCGGGTGGTCGACCCGCGGTCGGAGCACCACCTCCTCGGTGAGGGGGGACGGCGCGGCGGGGGGCTGGTCCCACGGCGCGGGGGGCGGGGCATCCGGCGGTGCGGGATGGGGTCGGGCGGCGGCGGGCCGGGGGGTGCCAGGGGTCGGGGCGTGCGGCGGGGGCGGGGGCCTCGCGTCGCCGTCGGCCCACAGCCCCCCCCGGGGTCCCGCCTG
>NZ_CAXQBR010000036.1 GCF_964222135.1 Euzebya sp. | reverse complement strand
ATCCGGTGGCGGCCGTCGGCACGTGGGAGGGTCAGGTCACGACCACGTGCCGGCCCGGCAGGTGATGTACGTGGTCTTCGCCTGCACGGTGATGCCGGCCGCCTGGTTCAGCGCGTCAGCCAGGGTGACCGAGGTGCCGAAGCCGTCTGCGGAGTTGTACTTCGCGCACGCCGGTCCGACGCAGGCCTTGCCCTCGACCCGTTGCACGTCGGGGCAGCCGCCCTGGCCGAAGTCGGTCTCGACCTTGCCGGACAGCCCGACGCCGAGCACCTCCCCACCGGCTTCGGAGACCAGCCCGGTGCGTCCGTCCCGATCCAGGCCGCCGAAGACGTCCGCCTCGACACCGGCGCCGAGGCCGATGCCGCCCTCCCAGCAGAAGCTGAACCCGTCGCCGGTGACCGCCACCTTGATGCCGAGGTAGAGGCCGAGGCCGGCACCGACCTCGAGCGAGGCGAGGCCCTGGCGGTCGACGCGGTTGACCGGGTCGCCCTGGGCGTAGCCGTACAGGTTCAGCTGCCCGCCGTCGAACAGGGCCCGGTCGCGGCCGGTCCACTGGGCGAGGGTGGGGTCGTAGTCGCGGACGCCGAAGCGGACCAGGCCGGTGTCGGGGTCCTCCAGACCGCCGGCGAACCCGATCGGCAGGCCGTGGCGATCTCCCTCCTCGCGGGTCACCAGCCCGAACGCGGTGCGCTCGGCGGACCAGAGGACCGTCCCGTCGGCGTCGAGGACCGCGACGGGGCTGCCGAGGTGGTCGGTCGCCACCCCCAGCAGGTCGCCGCCGCGGCGCAGGGCCACGACGCGCTGCTCCTCGTCGTGGAGGAGCTCGACGAGCACCCCGTCGGGTTGGCGCACCGCCGTGATCTGGAACACGTCGCGGGGGTTGCCGTACAGGTACTGCGTCGTCTGGCCGTCGACGGTGCGCGCGACCCGCCGTCCGATGCCGTCGTAGCCGTAGGTCACGGTCGGGCCGCCGTCGACGGTGGCCGACACCAGCTCCCCACGCCCGTCGTGGACCAGCGACACCCCCGGGCGGGTGGCCAGGTCGCCGTCGACGTCGTAGGTCACCGGATCGCCCTCGATGGCGGTGATGCGGTCGTCGGCGTCGGTGTCGACGACCGCCGAGCCCATCGCGGTGAGCGCACCCTCGCCGTCCCAGTCGTAGGTCTCGGTCACCTGCCCGTCGACGCGGACCTCGACCAGGCGGCCGTCGCGGTCGTAGTCGTAGGTGGTCGTGCGCTCGACGCCGTCGATCGCGTCCACGCGGACGGTGATGCGCCCGTGGTCGTCGCGGTCGGTGATCGTCTCGCCGACCGTCGTGGCGCCGGCGGTCATGACCCGGGTGCGCACGCCGCCGTGGTCGTCGTAGCCCAGGTCGACGTCGAAGGGACCGACGGCGATCGCGTCGACGTCACCGCCGTCCGCGCCGCGGCCCAGGGCGACCGGACCCCAGCCGACGACCAGACCGTCGTCGTCGTGCACGACCGACTCGGCGGCGCCGCCGTCGAGCGCGATCGCGGTCAGCTGGCCGAGGTCGTCGTGGTCGTAGGTGAACGTCGCGTCGGCGAGGCCCTCGAGGACCAGCGAGCTCGGGAGCCCGTCGTCGAAGGACAGGTCGATCCGCTGGTCGCCGGTGACGCCGGTCCTGATGACCGCGTCGATCAGCCCGGTCCCGTCGACGTGGTCCACGGTGGTCGTCGACGACGTGGTGCCGTCCGCCTCGACCTGGGTCACCGCGGCGATCGGCCCGTCCGGTCGCGCCACGGACTGCACCGCCCCACCGGGCATGACCGTGCCCGTCCGCAGGCCCGTGCCATCGCGTCCGAACGCATAGGACTCCCCGGTGGCCGAGGTGTAGCCCGCCAACCGGTCGGTGGCGGTCCAGTCCAGGTCGTGCACGTCGCCGCTCGGCGTCGTGATCGTCTCCGGTCGACCGTCGGCGTCGTAGCCGATCGTGCGCCTGTGCCCCTCCGGTGTCGTGACGGTCCGCACCTGCCCGGCGCCGTCGTAGGTGAAGGTGGTCGTCCCGTCCTCGGCGTCGGTGATCGTCAGCACGCGGTCGCTGGCCCCGTCGTAGGTGTACGTCGAGGACCGGTCGCCCTCGGCGATGCGCTCCACGCGGCCGAGGTCGTCGTAGGCGGTGGTCACCGGCACCAGCCCGTCGGTCTGCACCGAGGTGAGGCGACCCAGGTCGTCGAGGACCCAGCGGCGCTGCCGTCCCTCGGCGCTGGTCCGGGTGGCGGTGCGGGTGGCGCCGTCGTAGGTGAGCGTGGTCGTCGCACCCGCCAGGTCGACGACCTGGGTGGAGGACGCCACCGTGAACACGTCCCGCGGATCGACCAGGGTGACGGTGCGGCTCTCGGTGCGGACCGCGGTCGTGCCGTCCGGTCGCGTCTCGGTGACGACCGCCGGGTACGGCGCGGTCATCCCGAAGCGGGGGTCGGGCGCGGGGTCGAGGCGCACGACGGTGCCCTCGGGACGGACCAGCTCCTGGCTGCCGTCGGTGCGGTAGGTCGTGGTCGTGATCGACCCGTCCGGTTGGGTGACCTGTCGGGTGGTGCCCTCCTCGTCGGTCGTGGTCCGGTACCGGGTGGGCCGGCCCTCGGGGTCGGTGACCAGCACGGTGTCGGCGTCGACGCGCTCGAGGGTCGTGGTGCCCTGGGCGGGGTCGGTGTCGGTCTCGAGGCGTCCGAACGGGTCGTAGCCGTAGGTGTGGGTGGCGCCGGAGGGCTCCTCGAGGGAGGTCAGGAGGCCCCCGTCGCCGTAGCCGAGCGTCGTCGTGTGACCCGCCGGGTCGGTCATCGTCTCGAGCCACCCCTCGTCGTCGACGGTCACGCTGGTGACCTCGCCGCCGGGGCCGGTGATCGCCGTCGGCCGGCCCGCGTCGTCGCGGGTGATCGTCGTGGTGCGCCCACCCCGCTCGGTGATGCCGACGAGCCGGCCTGCGTCGTCGTAGTCGAAGGTCCGGGTGGTCGCGCCGGTCAGCGCGTCACGGGTCGCGAGGTGCCGACCGTCCTGGTCGAACATCCAGACCTCGTGGCCGTCCCGCGATGCGATCGGCTCGATCCCCTCGAGGTGGGCGGGCAGCACCCCCTCGACCGCGAGCACGCGACCGGCGTCGGCGATCACGACGCTGCCGTCCGGCCGGACCGCCACGTCGGTCGGGAAGCAGAGGGCCACCGCGGTGGCGCCGGTGCCGCTGCCGGCGTCGCAGCCGCTGCCGGCGCCGCCGCCGGCGACGGTGTGGCGGAGCCCGTCGCCGCTCAGCCGCCGCACCGCTCCGGCCGTGGCCACGACGGTCGCGCCGTCGACCCCGGCTGCCACGGCGTCCACCGCGTCGCCCAGGCGGTGCTCGGTGCCGTCCCCGGCGTACCTGATGAGCCCGCCGGCCTCCACGTACGACACGAGCAGGCCGTCGTGTCCGTCGGTGGCGAGGTCGAGGATGCCGACGGCGTCGATGGCGGTCGTGGCGAGGCCGTCGGAGCCGACGCGGCGGAGCTGGCCGTCGACGACCACGAACAGGCTCCCGTCGGTCGCCCAGGCGATCCGCTCGGGGCCGTCGAACGCGGTCGCGGTGGCTGCCGCGCCGGGGGTGTAGGTGCCGCCGGTGCCGTCACCGGCGAGCGCGCTGACCGAGCCGTCCGGAGCGATGCCCAGGACCTGGTCGCCGCCGCGGTCGGCCACGGCGACGGTGCCGTCGCCGCGCACGGCGACGTCGGCGAGGTCGGTCCCGGTGTGCAGGGTCTGCACGGTGCCGTCTGACTGGATGCGATCGACCCGGTCGCCGCCGCCGAGGTCGACGGCCAGGGCGACGATGGAGCCATCGGGTGCGGCGGCGACGCGTTCGTAGCCGCTCGCGCCGGTGATGACCTGGAGCTGCTCCAGCACGTCGACGGCGTTGCCGGACTGGGTCGTGCCGTCACCGAGGTGGACCGTGAGGCTGCCCGGGTCGTAGGTGTGGTGGACGTCGACGGTCCACCCGCCCGGGCTGACGTGGCGGGTGGCCTCGCGCCGTTCGAGCTCCACGTCGTAGGACTGCTCGCGGGTGATGGGCACGCGTCCCTCCACCAGCGCGAAGGCGTTCCCCACCCCGATGCGCGCCTCCTGGGGGAACCGGCCGAACGCGGCCAGGTAGGCGGCGTCGGCGTCGGCGAGGGCCTGCACGTAGGACTGGCCGATCGCGTACCGGTAGCGGATGTCGACCGTGGCGTCCGCGGTCCCCGACACCTGCCGGCCGAAGCGGTCGTTCCCGTCCCACGTGAACGTGTGCGACAGCCCGGGGCCGGCGGGGTAGGTGGTGCGGTGGACGGTGCCGGCGACGGTGACGACCACCTGGACGGAGTGGAGCAGCGCGGGCACGTCGCCGGCGGTCAGCGGGATCTCCATCGCGTAGGCCGTCGCCGACCCGGGGACCCGGTCGCTGCGGTAGGTGAGGTCGTAGGGCGTGCCGACCACCGGGAGGGACTCCCCGAGGGTCTGGTCGTCACACCCGATGACCGATCCGGGGGTGGCGCAGTCGCCGTCGGTCGGGTCCTCGGCGTCGGACAGCGGGTCCCCCTCTGGTTGGGAGGGGAGGGGGACGTCGTCGTCCGGCACGCCGGTGCGCATGATGTAGTTGCAGTCGACCGGGGTGAAGTGGTCGAGGGGGGAGCGCCACAGCACCGCCCCGGTCGGGTACTGCGCGGCCAGCACCTCGCGCTCCCCGTCGGTGATGCCCCGCGAGGCGTAGAGGTCCGGGTCGGCGCCCGGCGTGCCGTCGAGGTCCAGGTCGGCCAACCCGTCGGTGACGGACGTGATCTCGAGGGTCTGGCCGTTCTGCCCGGCCACCCACTCCCCCTCGGCCCGGTCGTAGGAGCCCACGGGGACCACCGCCCCGGGGCCCATGCCGATGAAGTCGTCGAGGTAGGCGATGACCGGCTGGTTGAACCGGACGGTCCGGGCGTCGACGGCCAGGGCCTCGTCGAAGCTGAACTCCGCCGCCCAGGTGTACGCCGACGCCGGGGGCAGGTCACCCGGCATCGCTGCCGGACCGAGGTCGCCGACGGTGTACTCGGTCATGCGCAGGGCACCGGTCGGCAGGTCCTGGGTGGTGCCGTCGGCCAACACCACCTCCGCGGTGGTGCCCGGTGGGACGACGAGCACCGATCGGCGGGTGCCGTCGGCGTCGGTGACCGGCGATGCGAGGGCGACCTGGTGGCCGGCCTGCTGGCCGGACAGGTCGATGGCGGTGACCGCGGTGTCGAGGGCGGTCAGCACCACGTCGTCGAGGACCACCTGCTCGCCCCACGCGATCGTGGCGTCGCGCTGGACGGTGAGGTGGCCGGCCAGCTGGTGCTCGACCACGACGGCGCCGCCGCCGTTGACCGCGAGCTCCCACCGCCCGTCCGCCCGGGAGGTGGTGTGGCCGTACTCGCCGTGGTCCAGCACCGACACCGTCACGCCGGCCAGCGGCTCCCCCGCGGTGTCGAGCACCCGCCCCGCGACCATGGCGGCCCGACGGGGTTCGATGGTGCCGGGCGCGACGCCCTGCTGGAGCGGATCGGGCCCGGAGTGGAGGAACTCGATCGCCCGAGCCGTCGAGTAGGGCACGGTCGGGTCGAGCGGCGGCGCCACCCCCTCCGCCGGCGGATCGGTGGGATCGGTCGGGTCGGTCGGGTCGGTCGGGTCGGTGGGGTCGGTGGGGTCGGTCGGGCCGCCGGGTGCGGGGGTCGGGGGGGGGGCGGGGGTCGGGCTGGGCTCGTCGGTCGGCTCCTCCGCCGGGTCGCCGATCGGGTCCTCGGGGGTCGGCTGGCCGAGCGCGAGGGCGGCGAGGACCTGGGCGACGACGACGTCGTCCACCGCTGCCGGCCCGCCGACGACGACGACGCGGTCGAACGTGCCGGCGCGGGCGGTCAGCCAGGCGGTCGTGTCGCCACCCAGGGCGAGGCGGGGCACCAGCAGCAGCACCCCGTCGAGCGCTGCGGCCATCGGCGTGGCGGCCAGCGCGTCGGGGAACGCCTCGCCGGAGGCGAGCACGAGGGTGCGGCCGCCCTGGCGGGTGCTCGTGCGGGCCAGCACCTCGTCGGCGACGGCGGTGGAGGTGGTGTAGCGGCTGCCACCGGCGAGGCGGTGGACGGTGGCGCCGGTCGCGGCGACCGCGTCCTCGACGGCTGGGTCGATGGCGGCGGGACCGCCGACGATCGTGACGGGGCTGCGTCCTGTGAGGGCGGCGGCCGTCGCCGCGGGCAGCTGCGTGGCCGTGGTCAGGAGGAGTGGCGTGGGGTCGCCGGTGACCGCGAGCGCACCGGCGCTGAGCGCGTCGGGCCAGGCCCGGGTGGGGTCGGTGTGCGCGCCGAGGGCGAGGAGCGCCCCGTCATCGGGTGCCATGGCCGCCGCGACGGCGGCGGCCGTGGCGAACCGGTCGGTGCCGGCGATGCGTCGCACCGCGATCCCGAGGGCCTCCACGGCGTGGACCACCACGTCGTCCACGGCGGCCGTGCCGCCGACCACGACCGCGTCGGTGACCGCGAGGCGGGTCAGCTCGGCGGCGACCTCGGCCGGCAGCGCCTGGCCGCGGACCAGCAGGAGGGGGGCGTCGAGCTCCGCCGCGAGCCCACCGGCGGCGAGCGCGTCCGCGAAGTCGTCGTCACGGACCAGCACGGCGGTGGTGGCGGTCTCGTACGCGCGCGCCGACGCGGCCACGGCTGTCTCGATGCGGGTCTGGCCCGCCACCCGCTCGGCGACGGGGTCGCCGGGAGGCTGGGCGGTGGCGGGCAGGAGCCCCGCGAGGACCAGCAGGGCCGTGGTCAGGGCGAGGACCCGCGACCGTGACGGGCCCGGGCGGGGCCTGGCCAGTCGGGTTGCGGCAGGACGGGATGTGGCGGGACGGGATGTGGCGCCGAGTAGCGCGCCGACGCGGTGCGCGGTCATGTTCTCCATGCCGCGCAGCGTCTGCGCCGCCGCTTGTGAGCGACTTGAGATCGGCTTGACGCCGGTCCCAAGCCACCGGGGGTGGCGCCCGGGTCAGATCAGGTCGAGCCCCGCGACGGTGTCGCGCTCCTCGGCCAGCTCGGCGACCGTGGCGTCGATGCGGCCCCGGCTGAACTCGTCGATGTCGAGCCCCTGGACGATGGACCACTCACCGTCGGCGGTGGTGCAGGGGAACGAGGAGATCAGGCCCTCCGGCACGTCGTAGCTGCCGTCCGACGGCACGGCCATCGAGACCCAGTCGCCGTCCGGTGTCCCCTGGACCCAGTCGCGGACGTGGTCGATCGCCGCGGACGCCGCGGACGCCGCGGACGATGCGCCGCGGGCCTCGATGATCGCCGCGCCGCGCTTCTGGACCGTTGGGATGAAGTCGGTCTCGAGCCAGTCCTGGTCGTCGACCTTGGCGGCCGCGACCTCGCCGCCGACCTCGCAGTGGAACAGGTCCGGGTACTGGGTCGCGGAGTGGTTTCCCCAGATCGTCATCTTCGTGATGTCGGTGACCGGCGCGCCGGTCTTCGCGGCGAGCTGGGAGATCGCCCGGTTGTGGTCCAGGCGGGTCATGGCCGTGAAGTTCCGCTGCGGCAGATCGGGCGCGTTGCTCATCGCGATCAGGCAGTTGGTGTTGGCCGGGTTCCCAACGACGAGGACCTTGACGTCCCGCGAGGCCACGTCGTTCAGGGCCTTGCCCTGGCCGGTGAAGATCGCGCCGTTGGCCTCGAGCAGGTCCGCGCGCTCCATGCCGGGGCCGCGGGGCTTCGAGCCGACGAGCAGCGCGATGTCGACGTCGGCGAACGCCTCGGTCGGGTCATCGGACATCGTGCGGGCAGCCAGCAGGGGGAACGCGCAGTCGTCGAGCTCCATCGCCACGCCCTCGAGCGCATCCATCGCCGGCGGGATCTCGAGCATCTGCAGGATGATCGGCTGGTCCGGGCCGAGCATGCCCCCGCTCGCGATGCGGAAGAGCAGCTGGTACCCGATCTGGCCGGCGGCTCCGGTGACGGCGACGCGGACTGGCTGGTTGCTCACGGCGGCTGGCTCCTGGAGGTCGGGGTGCGCCGGGGCTCCCTGCCCCCGGCGCGGCGCATCCTACCTACCCCCTCGGGGGCCACCGAACCCGGCCGGGCCGGCGGTCGGCGATGATCGCGACGGTCGGCCGACGTCCGACCTGGCACGGACCCGCCCCGAGGAGGCACCTGTCGTGGATCACCAGCTCGAAGTCGTCATCGTCCCCGTCTCCGACGTCGACCGCGCGAGGGCGTTCTACGCCGACGCGCTGGGATGGCACGTCGACGTCGACCACCAGCCGAACGAGTCGTTCCGCATCGTGCAGCTGACCCCGCCGGGCTCGGCCTGCTCCGTCGTCATCGGCGTCGGGGTGAGCGACGCCACCCCGGGCTGCTACCGGGGGACCCAGCTGATGGTCGCGGACATCGTCGCCGCCCGGGACGAGCTGGTCTCCCGCGGGGTCGAGGTCAGCGCCGTCCGCCACATGGGCAAGGACGCCGCCGGCTGGCAGGACGGCCCCTCCCCCTCCCGAGCCGACTACGAGAGCTTCGCGGACTTCGCCGACCCCGACGGCAACACCTGGGTGCTGCAGGAGCGCGGGTACGCGACGGCTGACTGACCTCACAGCCGGACGACGGCGTCAGCGGCGGCGATGACCCGCTCGCGGTGGGTCACGACCAGCAGCGCCGGCCGGTCGTCACGATCGAGCAGGCGTCGCCACAGCTCCGCCTCGGTGTGGGCGTCGAGGGCGGAGGACAGGTCGTCGACCACGAGCAGGTCGGGACGTCGGACGAACGCCCGCGCCGCGGCGGTGCGCTGGATCTGTCCGCCCGACAGCCGGACGCCGCGTGGGCCGACGCGGGTCGCGGTGCCGGCGGGCATCGCCGCGACGTCGTCGTCGAGGCAGGCGGTGCGGAGGGCGTCGGCCAGCCCGTCGTCGTCGAGTCCGAGCAGCACGGTGTCGGCCAGGGTCTCCGAGAACAGCCTGGGCACCTGCGGCAGGTAGGCGACGCGCGGGGGGACCAGGACGGTCGAGGGGTCGGCGACCGGGCGGCCGTTCCAGGTGATCGTCCCCCCGTCGCGCGCGACGAGCCCGAGGAGCGCCCGCAGCAGGGTCGACTTGCCGCTGCCCACGGCACCGGTGACGACGGTCACCGTCCCCGGCTCGATGACCAGGTCGACCGGACCCACCCCTCCCCCTCCGCCAGGGTGGTGGACCGCCAGCCCGCGCACCTCGAGGCGGCGCAGCCGGTCGCGGCGGTCCGCCGACGGGGACACCGGCGTGGCCGGCGGGTCGCCGGGGCCGTGGCGCAGCGCGGTGGCCGTCGGCGCGGCCACGTCGCGGGGATCAGCGCCGGGGGGCAGCAGTCGCGCCATCCTCTCGGCGGACACGTCGCCCTGTCGCTGGTAGGCGCCCAGCCGGGCGACCCAACGCGGCAGCGCCGCGATCACCAGGGCCGAGCTGGCGAACAACCCGATGTCGCCGACGGTGGCGTCCCCCGCGGCCAGCGCCGGGGCGAGCAGCAGCAGCGCGAGGCCGGTCGACAGGTTGCCCGTCGCGCCGGAGAGCGTCTGGAGGACCTGCGTGGCGACCTGGTCGCGGAGCGCGGCGTCGGCCCGCACCCTGCCGAGGTCGTCGAAGCGGCGCTCGACGGCCCGCTCGGCACCGGCGGCCTTGACCGCGGTGATCGCCCCGAACGTGTCGCCGATGAAGCCGGTGACCGCGGCGGTGGCCCGCCGCTCGGTCAGCCGGAGCTCCTTCAGCCGGTCGGCCAGGCCGCGGGTGGCGAGCAGCGCCGCGCCCACGGGGACCGCGACGACCAGGGCCACCCGCCAGTCGACCGCGGCCATGACGACCACGGCGCTGGTCGTCGCGATGGCGACGCCGGTGAGGTCCAGCCAGACGTCGGCCACGAGCGCGGTGT
Organism: Euzebya sp.; assembly: GCF_964222135.1. Taxonomy (NCBI): domain Bacteria; kingdom Bacillati; phylum Actinomycetota; class Nitriliruptoria; order Euzebyales; family Euzebyaceae; genus Euzebya; species Euzebya sp. The sequence continues at coordinate 7,688 of NZ_CAXQBR010000036.1, read as the reverse complement.
TGCGGGTGTCGTCGCGGAAGCGGCTGACCGCCTCGCCGGGCGATCCGGGCAGCCGGTCGGCGACGGGACCGGGGTCGCCCACGAGGGAGCTGAGCATGCGGATCCGCGGGACCGTGTGCCAGTGCACCCACACGCCGTGCCACTGCACGGCGCTGACTGCCAGGACGACCCAGCGGCCCACCTCGACCCCGGCGAGGGCAGCCAGGACCCCCCAGACGGCGGTCGCGGTGCCACCGCCGGGCTGCACCCGGTCGAGGACGACCTTCAGCAGGACGCCGGCGAGCACCGGCAGGCTGTGGAAGGCGCTCCAGGTCGCCAGGGCGATCAGGTAGGCGATCGGCTCCTGGCGGAGGATCCGCCACGCGACCGCGGTGCTCACGGCCTTCCCCGGCCGGGTGCGTCGCCAGCGGGGTCGCCAGCGGGGTCGATGGCGTCGAGGTCGGCGCCGGCGACCGCCGCCGCGTGCAGCCGGGCGAACCGGCTGGAGGGGTCGGCGAGCAGCGCGTCGGCGGTGCCGTGCTCGACGATGCGGCCGTGGTCGACCACCGCGACCTCGTCGGCGCGGTCGAGCGCGCTGAGCCGGTGGGCGATCACGATCGTGGTGCGTCCCGCGAGGGCCCGGTCGGTCGCGGCGGTGACCAGCGCCTCGGTCGCCGGGTCCAGCCGGCTGGTCGCCTCGTCGAGGACGACCAGGCCGGGGTCGGTGAGCAGGATCCGCGCGAAGGCCAGCAGCTGCGCCTGGCCGGCGGACAGCTCGGTGTCGGAGTCGAGGTCGGTGTCGAGCCCGTCGCCGAGACCGGCCAGCCAGCCGGTGAGACCGACGTCGTCGAGCACGCGCAGCAGCGCGACGTCGTCGGCAGGCACGGTCCCGAGGAGCGTCAGGTTGTCCCGCAGCGTGGCGCGGAGGATCTGGACCTCCTGGGTCACCACGCCGACGCGGCGGCGCAGCTCGGCCTGGGTGGCGTCCCGCACGTCGACGCCGCCGAGGCGCACCGCCCCGCCGGTGACGTCCCAGAACCGGACGGCCAGGCGGCCGATCGTCGTCTTCCCGCTGCCGGTCCGCCCGACGAGTCCGAGGGTGCGTCCTGGCGCGAGGCAGAGGTCGATGTCGGTGAGGACCGGCTCGTCGGGTTCGTCGGGGTAGGCGAAGGCGACGTCGTCGAAGCGGACCTCGAGCGCACCGGCCGGGAACGCCGCACCTGGCCCGTCGGCCAGCGCCGGGGTGGTCGCCAGCAGCCGCGCCGCCCGCCGGGTGCCGGCGATGGCGCGCTGCAGCTCGGTGATCTGCTCGGCGACCGCCTCGAGTGGCTGGCGGACCATCTGGGAGAACCGGAACAGGGCCAGCACCGCGCCGATGCTCAACGACCCGGCGAGGTGCAGGCCCACCGCGAGCCCCAGCGTCGCCACCGATCCCAGGGTGAAGGTCGCCGCGGCCAGCGCGTACGCGCCGTCCCCCCGCAGCGACGCGCGCCGTGCGGCCCGCCACCAGCGGGCCGAGGCGTCGTGCAGGCGGTGCACGACGTACCCGGCGGCCCCGTTGGCGCGGAGGTCCTCGAGCCCGCCGAGGCGTTCCTCGAGGTCGCCGTACATCTCGGCCTGGACCTCGCGCTCGTCGTCGTAGAGCGGCACCGCGGCGCGGCGGAGGCGCCTGAGCACGAGGACCGCGGTGGCGGCGACGGCCCCGATGAGCAGCCCGGCGCGCCACTCGATCGCGATCGCGACGACGAGGGTCCCGGCCAGCAGGATCGCGTTGCCGAGCAGGTTCAGGACCGCGGTCGACGCGAACCGGACGATCGCGTCCACGTCGCCGTCGATCCGCTCGATCAGCAGGCCGGGGCTGTGGCTGCCGTGCCAGGACAGGTCCAGCCCGAGCGCGTGCCTGGCGAGGTCCAGGCGGAGGCGGTTGCCGATCCGCCAGGCGAGGCGGACCGACGCCCAGGTGACGACCAGCTGCAGACCGTCGGCGAGGAGCGTGACGGCGAGGAACGCCGCCGCTCCCGCGACCAGCGTCCCGATGGGGTCGCCCGCCACCGCCGCGTCCACCACGTCGCCCAGCAGGACCGGCCCCGCGACGGGCAGCAGCATGGCGACGACGAGCACCGCGACGAGGGCAGCGACCAGCCGCCGCTCCGGCTCGAGGTACGCCGCGAGCAGCCCGAGATCGGACCCTCCGCTGGATGTGGGCACAGCCGATCGACGCTACCCCCGCACGACCACCCGGTCCACCCGCTGGCGGGGCCGACCGGGCAGGCCTCGGCGCTAGCCTGCCGGTCCGATGGCACGCGACGGCGACACCCTGACCACCCGACAGCTGAACCGGGCGCTGCTGGCTCGCCAGCACCTCCTCGCCCGGTCGACCGCGTCGCTGCCCCGCGCGCTCGAATCGGTCGGGGGGCTCCAGATGCAGTACGCCCCGAGCGGGTACGTCGGCTGCTGGTCACGGGGCGAGGGGGTCACGATCGCCCGGGTCACGCGTGCGCTGGAGCGCCGCCAGATCGTGCAGGGGACCCTGCTCCGCTCGACGATCCACCTGGTGTCGGCGCGCGACTTCCAGGTGCTCGCCGCGGGGACCCGTCGGGCCCGTCAGGAGTGGTGGCGGCCGGCCGCCCGCGCGCGAGGGCTGGCGGAGATCGACCACGAGGCGGTCGCGGCGATGGTCCGGTCGTGGTTCGCCGACGGCCCCCTCGAGCGGGCGGAGCTGCTCGAACGGCTCGAGGCGGAGGGGGTGCCGCGGGCGCACTGGGAGGGGCTGGCGCAGTGGGTCGACCTGGTCCGGGTGCCGCCGCAGGGCACGTGGGCGCGTCGGCGGGCGCACCTGTTCGCGTCGGCCGAGGTGGAGCTGGGTCCGTCGACGGCCACGGAGGCGGAGGGGCTCGCGCTGCTGGTCGAGCGGTACCTCGGCGGGTTCGGCCCCGCGTCGGTGGCGGACCTGTCGTCCTGGGCCGGCGTGCCCGCCGGCTGGTTCGAGCCGGTCCTCGCGGCACTGGGTCTGCGCCGCTTCCGCGACGTCGACGGCGGCGAGCTCATCGACCTTCCCCGCCGGCCGATCCCCCCGGCGGAGACCCCCGCGCCGGTGCGGTTCCTCGGCACCTGGGACGCGACGCTGCTGGTGCACGCCCGCCGCACCCAGATCCTGCCCGAGGCGGTGCGCGACCGGGTGTTCGGGGTCCGCCGGCCGCACTCGGTCAACACCCTGCTCGTCGACGGCCAGGTCGTCGGCTCCTGGCGGATCGAGCGGGACCGCGTCACCGTCGAGCCGTTCGAGGCGATCCCCGCCGCGTTCGCCGACGCCGTCGAGGCCGAGCGCCGTGCGCACGAGGCGTTCGCGACCTGAGGCTCAGCCCTCGGTCGCGGGCGCGCCGTCCACCGGGGGTGCCGCCGGGGCGCCACCGCCCACGGGCAGGGCCGGAGCGCCCGCGTCCACCTCGAGGCCGGCGGGGACGAGGCCGCCGCCCGCCAGCCCGTCCCAGGTGCCGAAGGCCGGATCGACGGTGATGTCGGCCTCGGCGTCCAGGCGCTGGGCCAGCTCGGTGAACTGGGCGTTCAGGGCCTGGTCGGAGAGGACCTGGCGGATGTCCGCCTCGACCTCCTCGAGCGGCGGGGGGGCCTCGACGGTGATCACGTGCCAGCCGAACTCGGACTCGACCGGTTCGGACACCTCGCCCTCGTCCAGGGCGAAGGCGGCCTCCTCGAACGGGGCGACGTACTGGCCCTCGACCAGGGGACCGAGGCGGCCGCCCTGCGCGGCGCTCCCGTCGGAGGAGACCTCCGCGGCGACGTCGGCGAACGCCTCCCCCGCCTGGATGCGGTCGTAGGCGGCCTGCGCCTCCGCCTGGGTCTCGACGAGCAGGTGGCTGACGATGGGCTCGGTGAACCGCTGCTCGTAGAAGGTCTGGACGATCGCGTCGTCGACCTCGGCGACGTCACCCTCCACCAGCTGCTCGGCCAGGAGCGCGGTGCGGAACTGCGCCCTGACGGTCTCGATCGTGATGCCCGACTGGGCGATCGCGCTGTCGAAGGCGTCGCGGTCGCCGTCGAAGCCCTGGGCGACCATCTCCTCGATCTGGTCGTCGACGTCGGCGTCGGTGACGGCGATGCCGGCGTCCTCGGCCGCGCGCGTCATGACCTGCTCGGTGATCAGCGTGCTGATCGCACCCGCCAGGGCGCCGCGCTGCTCGGTCGTGGCCTCCTCGACGTCGGCGACGGCCGCGACGACGTCGTCGGCCACCAGGCCCTCGAGCTCGGCGGCGAGCTCCTCGCGGTCGACCTCCTCGCCGTAGAGGGTGTAGGCCGGCGCGTCGGGCCCGGATGGGATGTCGGCAGCGGCCTCGTCGCCGAGGGCGACCGGGTCGGTCGCCACGTCATCGCCGCCGCGGGTCAGGACGATGACGGCGAGCGCGGCCAGCGCGGCGAGCAGGACCCCGCCGGCGATCAGCGCGTTGCGCCGGGCACGGGCGTCCGGATCGCGCGTCGGGCGCACGATCGGGGTGCCGGCCTCCGCGGGTGCCCGATCCTCGACGGCCTGATCCCCGATGGGGGACTCGTCGGTCGTGAGGTCACCGGGCGGTGCGTCGTCAGGCGGTGCGTCATCAGGCTGTAGGGGCATCCGATCCACCGTATCGGTGGGTCGGTGCCCCGCCCCGGGGCCGGTCAGGCTTGACCGAACCCTGACGTCTCGCGGGTCAGCCGTTCAGGCGCTGGATCATCAGCTCGGCCGTCTCGGTCGGGTTGGTGCCGACGGATATGCCCATCTCCTCGAGCGCCGCCTTCTTGTCCGCAGCCGTCTCGCCGCCCTCGGACCCCTCCTTCACGATCGCGCCCGCGTGACCCATCTGCTTGCCCGGAGGTGCGGAGAACCCGGCGACGTAGGCGACGACCGGCGTGTCGGGGATGTGGTCGGCGATCCAGCGGCCGACCTTCTGCTCCTCCGTGCCGCCGATCTCGCCGACGAACACGATCGCCTCGGTGTCGGGGTCCTCGGCGAAGCGCGGGATGATGTCGAGGAAGTTCGACCCGATGATGGGGTCGCCGCCGATGCCGACGCAGGTGGAGATGCCGATCCCGGCCAGGTTCAGCTCGTGCATGATCTGGTAGGTCAGCGTGCCGGAGCGGCTCACCAGCCCGACCTTGCCCGGCTTGGTGATCTCACCCGGGATGATGCCGACGTTGGACTTGCCGGGGCTGATCAGCCCCGGGCAGTTCGGCCCGATCAGCACCGGGCCGGTGGTCATGTCGTAGCTGCCGTCGTCCTGGCGGGTGTAGAGGGTGTTGTAGACCTCGGCCATGTCGTGGACGGGGACGCCCTCGGTGATCGCCACGATCAGGTCGACGCCGGCCTCGTGGGCCTCGAGGATCGCGTCCTTCGTGAACGGCGCGGGGACCATGATCATGGAGGTGTTGGCGCCGGCCTCGCTGACCGCCTCGGCGACGGTGGAGTAGATCGGCACGCCGACCTCGTCCCAGGTGCTGCCCCCCTTCTTCGGGTGGGTGCCGGCGACGACCTGGGTGCCGTAGTCGAGGTTGCGCTTCGCGTGGAAGGTGCCCTGGCTGCCGGTGCCCTGGACGACGACCTTCGTGGACTCGTCGATGAGGATGCTCATGGGGTCTCCTAGGCCTGGTTCGCGAGCTCGACGGCCTTCTCGGCCGCTTCGATCATCTGGGACGCGGCGACGAGGTTGGCGTGACCGGACTCCTCGAGGATCCGCCGACCCTCCTCCGCGGAGTTGCCGTCCAGGCGCACGACGAGCTTCTGGGAGACCTCGCCGAGCTGGTCCATGGCGCCGAGCACACCGCGGGCGACGTCGTCGCAGCGGGTGATGCCGCCGAAGATGTTGATCAGCATCACCTTCACGGCCGGGTCGGAGAGGACGAAGGCGATGCCCTCGGCCATCGACTCGGCGCTGGCGCCGCCGCCGGCGTCGAGGAAGTTCGCCGCGGTGCCGCCGGCCTGGTCGACGACGTCGAGGGTGCTCATGACCAGCCCGGCGCCGTTGCCCATGATCCCGATGTCGCCGTCGAGCTTGACGTACTGCAGGCCCTTCTCCTTGGCCCGGGCCTCCAGGTCGTCGCCCAGCTGGCCGGCGGGGACGGGCCCCTCCAGCTCGGCGATGTCAGGCTGGCGGAACAGGGCGTTGTCGTCGACCGACACCTTGGAGTCGAGCGCGATGACCCGCCCGTCGGTGGTGGTGATCAGCGGGTTGATCTCGAACAGCGTCGCGTCGGTCGCGACGAACCCGTCGTAGAGCTTCATGAGCAGGTCGACCTGCTGGTCGCGGTTCTCCGTCGGCATCGCGCCGGAGTCGAGGATCTGGTCGGCCAGCTCGCGGGTCATCCCGGTGACGGGGTTGATGTCGACCTTCGCGACCTTCTCGGGGGAGGTGCGGTTGACCTCCTCGATCTCGACGCCGCCCTCGACGCTGCAGATCGCCTTGTAGCCCTTGGACACCCGGTCGTGGAGGAGGGAGAGGTAGTACTCGTCAGCGATGTCGCTGGCCGGCTCGACGAGGACCTTGTGGACGACGTGGCCCTTGATGTCGAGGCCGAGGATCGCCTCCGCCGCCTCGCGAGCCGCTGCCGCGTCCTTGCAGTACTTGACGCCTCCGGCCTTGCCACGACCACCCGTCAGGACCTGCGCCTTGACCATGACCGGCCCGCCCGCCTCCGCGGCGAGGGACTCGGCCTGCTCCGGCGTGGTCGCGATCTGTCCTTGGGGGGTCGTGGGAATGCCGTGGGCGCGGAACAGGTCCTTGCCCTGGAACTCCATCAGGTCCACATCAGGTCCTTCTCTCCGGTGTCCGGTGCCAGGGCATCTGTTCCCTGCGGTGGGGCCACGGCAACCACGGCCATCGCCCGCCACCCGTCACGTGCTGCGGCGTCGAGTTGGCCTCGACGGCCCACTGGGCGGGAGAATAGCCCAGCCCCCACCCCCCGAAGCCAGACGAGAGGACGCGAGCACCCCATGAGCGGGCTGGAGCGCCTGCCGGCGGCCGGCTGGGCGGAGCTGCTGCTCGACGCGGGCACGGCGGCGGTCACGTCGGACGCGCCGGCGATCCACGACCCGCTGGCCTGGCCCGGCTACGCCGACCGGGTGGCCGCCGAGCCCGACGAGGCGCTCGTGGTGTTCGACGGCCGCTGCGGGGGACATCCGGTGGTGCTCGCCGCGTTCGACTTCACCGTCCTCGGCGGGTCGATGGGCACGGAGGTCGGGCGGCGGCTCCGAGCCGGCTACGACCGGGCGCGGGCCCTCGCCGTGCCGGTGGTGGTCCTCAGCTGCACCGGCGGGGCGCGGATGCAGGAGGGGATGCGGTCGCTGGTGCAGATGCCCGCCGTGGTGGCGGCCGCGCTCGACCACGCGGCCGCAGGGCTGCTCCAGCTCGCGATCGCCGCGCACCCCACCACAGGAGGGGTCCACGCCTCCGCCGTCGGCGTGGCCGACGTGGTGGTCACCGAGCCGGGGGCCTACATGTCCTTCGCCGGCCCGCGCGTGGCGGCGGCGCTCGGGGACGCCGCGTCGAGTGCCCGGGCCGACGGCGGCTCGGCGGGGGCGCTCGCGGCGGCGGGGCAGGTCGACGCGGTCGTGCCGCGCGAGGAGCTGGCCGGGTGGCTGGCACGGGTCCTCGCCGTCGCCGCCCCGGACGACCCGGTCCTGGCCCCCACCGGTGTGTCGGGAGGCCCGTCAGGTGGACGGG
>NZ_CAXQBR010000035.1 GCF_964222135.1 Euzebya sp. | reverse complement strand
GGAGGCCCGTCGCCATGACGGGCCTCCCGACACACCGTGCCCCGGACGACTCTGGACGGCCCCGGAACCCGACTGCCCGGCTCCGGGACCGCCGCGGTCGCTAGGCCGCCGCGGACTCGCGCTCGCGTCGCTTCTTCGCGGCCGCGCGCGACGCCGCCAGCGGGATCTCGACGCCGTTGATGCGGTGGAGGTCCTTCGGGACACCGCTGCGGGGGTGCAGCTCCACCTGCTCGTTGCGGTCCGGGCCCGACGAGCCGTCCGGCTTCGCGAGCCGGCGGATCTTGCGGACCACCGAGCCGAACTGCTCGCGCAGGGAGCCGGTGTTGTACGGCAGCCCGTAGCGCTCGCAGATGTCCCGCACCTCGCTCGACAGCATCGCGTAGCGCCGTGACGGCAGGTCGGGGAACAGGTGGTGCTCGATCTGGTGGCCGAGGTTCCCGCTGACGATGTGGAACAGCCGGCTCCCCCGGACGTTCGCCGAGCCGAGCATCTGACGCAGGTACCAGCCGCCGCGGGACTCCCGCTCCACCTCCTCCGGGGTGAACATCGCGGTGCCGTCGGGGAAGTGGCCGCAGAAGATGATCGTGAACGCCCACACGTTGCGGACGAGGTTCGCCGCCAGGTTCCCGGCAGCCACGTGCAGCGCGAGCGGGCCGGCGAGCAGCGGGAACAGCACGTAGTCCTTGCCGGCCTGCTTGGCGGACTTCTCCGCGATGACCTTCGCGACGTCCTGGACGTCCTCCCAGGAGTTCGTGCCGTTGCGCAGCTGCTCGATCTCGAGGTCGTGGACGGCCACGCCCCACTGGAACAGCAGGGCCAGCAGGGTCGCGTACACGGCGTTGCCGCGGTCGCGCGGCGTCCACTCCTGGTCCTCGGTCATGCGCAGCACCCCGTAGCCGATGTCCCGGTCCTTGCCCAGGATGTTGGTGTACGTGTGGTGCATGAAGTTGTGGGACAGCTTCCAGTTCGCCGACGGGGCGGCGGTGTCCCACTCGAAGCTCTTCGAGTGGATCTTCGGGTCGTTCATGAAGTCGTACTGGCCGTGCATGACGTTGTGGCCGATCTCCATGTTGTCGAGGATCTTCGACATGGAGAGCGAGGCCACCCCGGCCGCCCACGCGACGGGGTTGAACGACAGGAACAGCAGGCCGCGGCCGGCGATCTCGAACGCCCGCTGGGCGCGGATGACGCCGCGGATGTAGCGGGCGTCGTCCTCGCCCAGGTCGTTCAGGACCCGCTCGCGGATCCGGTCGAACTCACGACCCAGCTCGGCGATCTGCTCATCGGTCAGGCCCGTCCGTGCGCGGATGGCCGAGTCGTCGGTCTCCTGCCCCTCCGCGATCGTCGGGGCGGTCGGGGTGCCGGCGTCGTTGTGCGCCGGGGTCGGTGGTGTGGTCGTGCTCATTCTGGTGCTCCCTCCCAGGTCGGTGTCGGAGCGCGAGCTCGACGTCGCCCTTCGCGACGCTCACGCAGATCTGGATGTCGTCGTCGTCCTCGGTCGAGGTGTCCCCGCTGGTCAGGTTCTCGGTGATGCCGCTGACCTTGCGGGTCGTGCAGGTCTTGCAGATGCCCATGCGGCAGCCGTAGTCGGGTTGCAGGCCGGCGTCCTCCGCCTGGGCGAGCAGGGGGCGGCCGTCGTCGTCGATCTCGAGCTCGGAGTCGGCCAACCGGATCCGTCCCTCACCGGTGCCGGCACCCAGGTCGGGGTGCAGGGCGAACCGCTCGACGTGCAGCTGACCCGCCGCGTCGGCGTCGGCCCAGACGGCCTCGGCGGCCTCGAGCATGCCGGCGGGTCCGCAGACGAACGCCGTGGCGTCCGCCCACCCCTTGGCGACCTCGTCCAGGTGCTCGACGACCAGGCGGCCCTGGAGCCGGGAGTCCGGCACCTCCTCCCCGGTCAGGACCTGCACCACGTCCAGGGCGTCGACCCGGCCGGCGAGGTCCTCGAGCTCAGTCGCAAAGATCCGGTCCGCGTTGGTCCGCGCGTAGTGGAGGAACGTCACCCGGCCCTCGTGCCCCTCGTCCACGAGCGTCCGCAGCATGGCCATCACCGGGGTGATGCCGCTGCCGCCGGAGACGAGCAGCAGGTGGTCGGGGCGCGGGTCGGGGAGGGTGAACTCGCCGCGGGGTTCGGAGACCTCCACCACCAGCCCGGTGCGGGCGTGGGTGTGGAGGAACCGGGACACGTAACCCTCGTCGTGCGCCTTGACGGTCAGGGTGAACCGGCCGTCGTCGCGGTGGGCGCTCGAGGAGATCGAGAAGTGGCGGGTCCGCACCACCCCGTCCAGCGACACCTTGATCTGGACGTGCTGGCCGGCCTCCGGAGGCCCCCAGCCTGGTCCGGGGTCGAAGGTGAGGGTCGACGTGTCCCGCGTCTCACGGACCTTCTCGACGAGCAGCGCGCGGGTGGTCTCGACCGCCCACAGCGGGTTGAGGACCTGCAGGTAGGAGTCGATCCCGTGGGGGGTCGTCGCCCGCTCGACCACGCGGGATCGCAGCACCCGCCGCAACCGCGCCGGGATCGTCCGGGTCCGCACCTGCAGCGGACCCGCGTGGAACGAGCCCCCGGCCTCCTGCGCCACCGACGGCACCCAGTGCTGCGCGCTGGACATGCTCACCACCTGCACCCCTCCCTCCCGCTCATCCCGACCATTGCAGTGAAAGGTGTAACAGTAGACCCGGCGCATGTCTACCGGCCGTCGGTCCGAAGGGCACCGGACGGTGCAGGATCGCGCCGAACGTCGCCGTCAGGCGATGGAGGCCCCGATCGCGCCCCACATCGGCGCCCACCCCGCCCACCCCGCCCACCCCGCCCACCTCGCGCACGCGGCACACGACGACGCCCCCGCCCAGGATCACCGGGCGGGGGCGTCGTCGAGGGCGCGAACGCCCGTGGGCTGGCTAGATGAAGGCCGGGGCGAACACCAGGCTGACGATGGTCATGACCTTGATGAGGATGTTCATCGCGGGACCGGAGGTGTCCTTGAACGGGTCGCCGACGGTGTCGCCGGTGACGGCCGCCTTGTGGTTCTCCGAGCCCTTGCCGCCGAAGTTGCCGGCCTCGATGTACTTCTTCGCGTTGTCCCACGCGCCGCCGGCGTTGGCCATGAAGATGGCCAGCATGAAGCCGGTGGCGAGGGCGCCGGCCAGCAGGCCGCCGAGCGCCTCGACGGAGAAGAACCCGATGACGAGGGGGAGGACGACGGCCAGGGCGCCGGGGATCACCATCTCCTTCAGCGACGCGTCGGTCGAGATCGCCACGCAGCGCGCCGAGTCGGGCTTCACGCCCTCCCGGCCCTCGCGCAGGCCCGGGATCTCGGCGAACTGCCGGCGGACCTCGACGATCATCGCCTGGGCGGCGCGACCGACGGACTTCATCGTCAGCGCGGCGAAGGCGAACGTGGCCATCGAACCGATGAACAGGCCGATGACGACCGGGACGCTCGTCAGGTCGATGACGAGGGTCTCACCGGGGGGTGAGACCGCCGCGGTGTAGGAGCGGAACAGCGCCAGCGCGGTCAGCGCGGCGGAGCCGATCGCGAAGCCCTTCGCGACCGCGGCGGTGGTGTTGCCGAGCGCGTCGAGGCCGTCGGTGACCTCGCGGACCTCCGGCGGGAGGTGGGCCATCTCGGCGATGCCGCCGGCGTTGTCGCTGATCGGCCCGTAGGCGTCGACGGCGACCACGGCGCCGGTGGTGGCCAGCATGCCGATCGCCGCGAGCGCCGCCGCGTACAGGCCGCCGTTGGTGGCGAGCTCGTCGGTGAAGGCCAGGTCGCCCAGCCAGAAGGAGGCGCCGATCGCGGCGACGATCAGCACGACCGAGGCGACGGTCGACAGCATGCCGTCGGCGATGCCGCCGATGATCACCGTGGCCGGCCCGGTCTCGGACTGGCCGGCGAGCTTCTTGACGGGGGTGTAGTGGTCGGAGGTGTAGTACTCCGACGTGAAGCCGATCGCGTACCCGGCGACCAGCCCGATCACGATGACGAGGCCGAGGAGCAGGCCGTTCTCCACCTCCGGGACGTCGGCGAAGATCCACGCGCCCGCGGCGAGGGACACCGCGCCGGTGATGACCATGGCCAGGTTGGTCCCGAAGTGGAGCTGGGACGACAGCGAGCGGCCCGGCCGACCGCGGACCAGCAGCGCGCCGACGATCGACGCGATCATGCCGACGGCGGCGACGAGCAGGGGGAAGAGGAAGGAGGACTGCAGCAGGGCGTTGTCCCCGACCTCCACGATGGCGCCCTCCTGCCCGGTCGCGAACCCGCCGAACAGCAGCGCGGCGAGGACGATCGGGGCCACGATCGATCCGGCGTAGGACTCGAACAGGTCCGCGCCCATGCCGGCCACGTCACCCACGTTGTCGCCGACGTTGTCGGCGATCGTGGCGGGGTGGCGCGGGTCGTCCTCGGGGAGGCCCGCCTCGACCTTGCCGCCCAGGTCGGCGCCGCCGTCGGCGGCCTTGGTGTAGATGCCGCCGCCGATGCGGGCGAACAGCGCGATCGACGAGGCGCCGAGGCCGAACGCCGCGACGATGCTGAACGCATCGTCGACCGCCAGGACGTCGACGAACAGGATGTAGCAGAGGCTGATGCCGAGCAGGCCGAGGCCGGCGACCGTGAAGCCCATGACCGCGCCGCCCTTGAAGGCGAGGGGCAGCGCCTTGGCGGCGCCGTCCCGCGCGGCGTTCGCGGTGCGGACGTTCGCCGCCGTGGCGATCTGCATGCCCACCACGCCGGCGAGCGCGCTGAAGACCGCCCCCATCAGGTAGGCCACGGCACCCCAGGGGGCGCCGTAGGGCAGCACGATCATGATCAGGACGGTCATGATCGCGACGAACACCGCCACCCAGCGGTACTCGCGGCGGAGGAACGCCTGGGCGCCCTCGCGGATGGCGGCGGCCAGCTCCCGCATGACCTCCGTGCCGGGGTCGGCCCGGTTCACCACCATGTTGAAGTAGAAGGCCAGCCCGAGGCCGGCGATCGCTGCGAGCGCAGCGACGTAGGGGATCCAACTCCTCGTCTCACGCTTTCCATCGGTCGGTGCGCCGTGGGTGCCCGAGGGCCTCTGCGCATCACGGCTCGGTGCTTCAAGCTGCCCGGCGGCCACGCGTCGTGCGCACGCACGCAGTGCTCACCGAGCGCACGCACGCGACAGGCCCCGCCGGGCGGGACTCCGGGGCAGTGTACGCAGCCGCCGCGAGCCGGCACGAACGCGCCGGCGGGTCCGACGTCGTCCACATACCCGCCACCCCGGCCGCGGACCCGCTGGGTACCGTGAACGGCCATGACGGAGTTCAGGTACCGGCGCCGCGCCGACCGCGAGGCGGAGGAGGCACGATCCCTCTCGCCCGCCGCCACGCGGTCCGCGTCGTCCGCGGGACGGCGGGACCCCGAACCGGACGACCCGTACCGGACCTGCTTCGAGCGCGACCGCGACCGGATCACCCACTCGAAGGCGTTCCGGCGGCTCAAGCACAAGACGCAGGTCTTCATGAACCCGACCGGCGACCACACGGTCACCCGGCTGACCCACACCCTCCAGGTCGCCCAGGTCGCCCGGTCCATCGCCGCGGCCCTGGCGCTCAACGAGCCGCTGGCGGAGGCGGTCGCGCTCGGCCACGACGTCGGCCACACCCCCTTCGGGCACACCGGCGAGGATGCGCTCGCGGCCTTCTTCCCCCACGGCTGGGTCCACTCGGCGCAGTCGGTGCGGATCTACGACGTCCTCGAACCCCTCAACCTGTGCGCCGAGACCCGTGACGGGATCCTGCGCCACCCCTGGAAGGTCGACCCCGCCCCGGCCACGCCCGAGGCCGGGTGCGTGCGCTTCGCCGACCGCATCGCCTACCTGACCCACGACGTGCTCGATGCCCTCCGGGCGGACCTGCTGACGCCGGCGGACCTGCCGGCGTCGGTGACCGCGGCGCTCGGCGCGCCGGGCAGCAGCTGGATCGGGCAGTTCATCGACGCGGTCGTGGACCACACCGTCGCGACGGGCCGCCTGGGCATGGACGACGCGCTCCTGCCGGTGATGCACGAGCTTCGCGCGTTCATGTTCGACCGCGTCTACCTGGGGCCGGAGCAGCTGAGCCACACCCGGGCGGCCACGCGGGTCGTCACCGAGCTCGTCGAGTACCTCCTCGACCACCCCGAGCACCTCCCCGACACCTACGCCGACCCCGACGCCGACCTGCTGACCAGGGTCGCCGACTACGTATCGGGTATGACTGACCGGTACGCGCTGGCGCTGCACGACCGCTGGTTCCGCCCGCGCCTGTTCGAGGTCCCGCCGCTCGATCCCGTGGTCTGATCCCACCCCGGACGACGTGCAGTCGGCCGTCAACCCTGCTACCCATCAAGGACCATGCCCAAGTCCCTCGTCATCGTCGAGTCGCCCACCAAGGCGACGAAGATCGGCAAGATCCTGGGCTCTGACTACATCGTCGAGTCCTCAGTCGGTCACATCCGCGACCTCCCGGCCAACGCCGCGGAGGTCCCTGCCGAGCACAAGGGCAAGCCCTGGGCCTCGATGGGTGTGGACACCGAGCACGACTTCGAACCCGTCTACGTCGTCAACCCCGACAAGAAGAAGACGGTCGCGAACCTGCGGAAGCTGGTGAAGCAGGCCGACGAGCTGATCCTCGCGACGGACAAGGACCGCGAGGGCGAGGCCATCGCCTGGCACCTGCTCGAGGTCCTCCAACCGCGCGTCCCCGTCCGGCGGATGGTGTTCGGCGAGATCACCGACGCGGCGATCCGCCACGCGATCGAGCACACCATCGACCTCGACGAGCGCCTGGTCGACGCGCAGGAGGCCCGGCGGATCCTCGACCGGCTCTACGGCTACGAGCTGTCCCCGGTCCTGTGGAAGAAGATCAACCCGGGTCTGTCGGCCGGGCGGGTCCAGTCGGTCGCCACCCGCATCGTCGTGGAGCGGGAGCGCGAGCGCATGGCGTTCGTGCCGGCCAGCTACTGGGACCTGTCGGCGGAGTTGGTGAAGGAGGGTGGGAGCGCCTTCGAGTCCTCCATGACCGCTCTCGACGGGGCGCGGCTCGCGTCCGGACGGGACTTCGACCAGCAGGGACGGCTCACGTCCGACGGCGTCGCCCGCCTGGACGAGACGCGGGCACGCGCGATCGCGGCGGGCCTCGAGGACGCGACGTTCACGGTCAGCTCCGTCGAGACCAAGCCGTACCGGCGCAAGCCGCCGGCGCCGTTCTCCACCTCCACGCTCCAGCAGGAGGCGGGGCGGAAGCTGCGCTTTAGCTCGAGCCGGACCATGCAGGTCGCCCAGCGGCTGTACGAGAACGGCTACATCACCTACATGCGCACCGACTCGACGATGCTGTCGGACTCGGCGCTCACCGCGGCGCGGGACCAGATCCGCGCCCGCTACGGCGACGACTACCTGCCGGACAGCCCGCGGATCTACGCGAAGAAGTCGAAGAACGCCCAGGAGGCGCACGAGGCCGTCCGCCCCTCCGGCGAGACGTTCCGCACGCCCGACGAGCTCCGCGGCGAGCTGGGCAGCGAGGAGCGGCGGCTCTACGAGCTGATCTGGACCCGCACGATCGCGAGCCAGATGACCGACGCGGTCGGCCAGACCGTCAGCGTCCGACTGGAGGCGCCGGTCGGCTCCCAGGGCGGCGAGGACGCCGGCGCGACCGCGCAGTTCAGCGCGAGCGGCCGGACCATCACCTTCCCCGGGTTCTTCCGCGCCTACGTCGAGGGGTCCGACGACCCCGAGGAGGCCCTGGCCGACCGCGAGACGTTCCTGCCGCCGATGGCCGAGGGCGACGTCCTGTCGGCCGAGGAGGTCACCGCGGAGGGGCACGAGACCAAGCCGCCGGCGCGGTACAACGAGCCCAAGCTGGTGCAGAAGCTCGAGGAGCTCGGCGTCGGGCGGCCCTCCACCTACGCCTCGATCATCTCCACGATCATCGGCCGCGGCTACGTGTGGAAGAAGTCCGGCGCGCTCGTGCCGTCGTTCACCGCCTTCGCGGTCGTGTCGCTGCTCGAGCGCCACTTCGCGCACCTCGTCGACTACGAGTTCACCGCGAAGATGGAGGACGACCTCGACGAGATCGCCGCGGGCAACTTCGACCGGGTCCCGTGGCTCAGCCGGTTCTACTTCGGCGGCCCCGAGGGCGGGACCGCGGTCGCGGGCGCCGGGTCGGGCGGCCCCTCGGGTGACGGGCCGGCCGTGGTCGCCAACCCCCTCGGGCTGAAGGAGATGGTGACCGACCGCCTCGACGAGATCGACGCGGCGGCGATCAACTCCATCCCGCTCGGCCAGGACTCGTCCGGCACGACGATCGTCGCCCGCGTCGGGCGCTACGGGCCGTACCTGCAGCGGGGCGAGGACACCGCGTCCCTCCCCGACGACATCGTCCCGGACGAGCTGACGCCGCAGCGCGCGGAGGAGCTCCTCGAGGCGCCGAACGACGACCGGCTGCTCGGCACCGACCCCGAGACCGACCAGCCCGTCGTGGCCCGCAACGGCCGCTTCGGCCCCTACGTGCAGCTGGGCGACCCGGCGGACGGCAAGCCGGAGAAGACCGCCTCGCTGTTCAGCTCCATGTCCCTCGACACGATCGAGCTGTCCGACGCCCTCCGCCTGCTCAGCCTGCCGCGCGAGATCGGGCGGCACCCCGAGGACGGCGAGCCCATCACGGTGCAGAACGGCCGGTACGGCCCGTACCTCAAGTGGGGCAAGGAGACGCGCAGCCTGGGCAGCGAGTCCGAGCTGTTCACCGTGACCCTCGACGACGGGCTGAAGCTGCTCGCCCAGGACAAGAAGAGCGCCCGCCAGCGGTCCAACCCCGTCCTGCGCGAGCTCGGCACCGACAAGGTCTCCGAGCAACCGATGTCGGTCCGCAACGGCCGCTTCGGCGCGTACGTGACCGATGGTGAGGTGAACGCCAGCCTCCGCAAGGGCGACACGGTCGAGAACCTGACCGACGAGCGCGCCAGCGAGCTGCTGCAGATGCGCCGCGAGCGGATGGCAGCCAAGGGCCAGACGCCGAAGAAGAGCGCGTCGCGGAAGAAGGCGACCAAGAAGAAGAGCGCCAAGAAGACGAGCGCGAAGAAGGCGTCCAGCGCCCGCAAGCGCAGCTGACGTCGGGGGAGCCCCCTAGGTGGGACCGGCCGGGAGGCCGGGGACCGCGGGGTGCACACCCGGCGTACGCTGAGTGCTCCGCGCGCGCACTGCAGCCGGCCCTCCCCATGCCCAGCGACCCCTTCTACCACGCCCCCGGCTCCGACGAGCCGGTCCGAGCCATGCCGTCGTCCCGGTCGGCGTACGTGCAGCTGCTGCGCAACCGGAACTTCCGGTACTGGTTCGCGTCGTCGTTCACCTCGAGCGTGGGCGACTGGATGGGCTTCGTCGCGCTGACGGCGCTGATGACCCAGCTGAACGAGGACTCGTCGTCCGCGCTGTTCGCGGTCGGCGGCCTGCTGATGATCCGCCTGTTGCCGTCGGCGCTGTTCGGGCCGATCGCCGGCGTGATCGCCGACCGGTACGACCGGCGGAAGGTCCTGGTCTTCACCGACATGTCGCGGGCGGTCGTCTACCTGATGATCGCCTTCGCCGGTGACGTGCTGGCGATCTTCGCGCTGACGTTCATCGTCGAGTGCATCTCGCTGCTCTTCCTGTCGGCGAAGGACGCGTCGCTGCCCCAGGTCGTCGAGGACGACGCGCACCTGACCGAGGCCAACCAGCTCAACCTGCTGTGCAGCTACGGCACCCTCCCCCTGGGTGCGGTGTCGACCACGGTGATGATCGCGGCCGCCAACGGGATCGGCGCGCTGCTGGCGATCGACGCGGACCCGCTGCGCCTGGCCCTGGTCCTGAACGCGATCAGCTTCGTGCTGAGCGGGATGCTGCTGTTCAAGGTCGACCTGCCCGGCGAGGCCGAGCGGCGCCAGCAGCGCAAGGACGCCGACGAGCAGCCCGGCGTGCTGCAGGAGCTCCGCGAGGGCCTCGACTTCATCCGCGGCTTCCCGCTCCTGCGCGCACTGATCAGCGGCATCGTCGGCGTGTTCTTCGGCGCCGGCGTGGTCATCGGCCTCGGCCCGGTCTTCGTCGCCCGCGACCTCGGCCGCCCCGAGGCCGACTGGTCGATCCTCCTCAGCGTCGTCGGCGGCGGGCTCGTCGTCGGCATCGCGGTGCTGATCCCGCTCCTGCGGCGCTACACCCAGGAGCTGGTGTTCCCGATCATGCTGGCGGTGACGGGGCTGCTCGCCGTGCTCACCGCGCTCAGCGTCAACTTCGGCATGGCCCTGGCGATCGGCGCCCTGCTGGGGGCGTCGGCGGGCGTCGCGGTGGTGCAGGGCTACACGCTCCTGCAGACCCACACCGAGGACGTCACCAGGGCGCGCACGTTCAGCCTCTTCTACGTGCTGACCCGCATCAGCCTCTTCGCCGCGCTGGGCATCGGCCCGTTCGTCGCCGGCGCGATCGGTCGCCTGTCGCTGGGGACCGCCACCGGCATGCTGACCGTCACCGGCGTGCGGGTCACCGTCATCGTCGGCGGGCTGATCGCGCTGTACTTCGGCCTGCGGACCCGGTCGGCCATCGCGTCGGCGCGCCGGACCGGCCAGCAGCCCATGCGCCTGCCGCCGGCGCCGCCGCAGCGGACCACCGACGGCCTGTTCATCAGCTTCGAGGGCGTCGAGGGGGCGGGCAAGTCCACCCAGATCCGCTTGCTCGCCGACCAGCTCGGCGCTGAGGGCCGTGACGTGGTGGTGACCCGCGAGCCGGGTGGCGCGGACCTCGCCGAGCAGATCCGCGCGCTGGTGCTCGACCCGCAGACGGTCGGGATGGGGGACCGGACCGAGGCGCTGCTGATCGCCGCCGCCCGCGCGGACCACGTCGAGCACACGATCCGACCGGCGCTCGAGGAGGGGAAGGTCGTGCTCTGCGACCGGTTCGTCGACTCCTCGCTTGCCTACCAGGGCTACGGGCGTGGGCTGCGGGTCGACGAGGTGCACGAGGTCAACCGCTGGGCGGTCGCCGGCGTGCTGCCCGACGTGGTCGTGCTGCTCAACCTGGACCCGCAGGAGGGGTTGCACCGGGTGTCGCGCCGGTCCGGGTCGGGTGACGGCGCCGGCCGCCGACCGGGCCGGGCGGACAACCTCGTGAGCTTCCCGAACGCCGACCCCAACGGGTTCGACCGCATGGAGGCCGAGGACCTCGCGTTCCACAAGCGGGTCGCGAAGGGCTACCTCGATCTCGCGCGGAACGACCGCGACCGGTTCCTCATCATCGACGCGCACGCCGACACCACGAGCATCCACCGCCAGGTCCGTGCCGCCCTGCACCGCTGGCTGCCGATGCCGATCGACACCCCGATCGCCGGGACCCCGGTCGACGACGGTCGTGAGGCGGACGGGTTCGGCGACACCGCCGAGGGCTGATCTGGGTCGCGACGGACCTGTCCCACCCGCGCGCTAGCCTCCGCGGACGTGGACGTGTGGGACATCCCGGCCCAACGCCGGGCAGCCGAGGTGCTGTCGGGCGCGGTCACGCGCGACGACATCGGCCACGCGTGGGCCTTCGTCGGCCCCCCAGACGTCGGCCAGACAGAGGTCGCCCGGGCCTTCGCCGCCGACGCGAACGGGGCGTTGGGCGACGAGGTCCTGACCGGTCGGTTCCTGCGCGGCGCCCACCCGGCGTACCGCGAGTTCACCCCCGTCGGGGCGTTCCACCGCAAGGAGGACGTCCGCTCGCTGTGGCTGGACGCGGCCAACCAGACGATCAAGGAGGGGCGGGTCAAGGTCCTCCGCATCGTCGCGGCGGACCGGATGAACCCCGAGGCCGCGAACGCGTTCCTCAAGGCGCTCGAGGAGCCGCCGCCCGGGACGGTGTGGATCCTCGACCTGGCCGATCCGGCCGAGCTGCCCGACACGATCCTGTCGCGCTGCCGCGTGGTGACCTTCGCGGCCTGGAACGCCGCGCAGCTGTCGGAGCTCGCGGCGTCCCTCGACCTGACCGGCGTCGACGCGCAGCTCGCGGTGCGCGCGGCGATGGGGTCGCCGACGGTCCTGCGGCGGCTGGCCGACCCGACGGCGCTGGCCGACTACCGGGCCCACCGGGAGTGGCTGGTGCGGGTCCGCGCCGACGGGCCGGGCTTCGCCCTGCTCGCGTCGCGGGCGCTGAAGGATGAGATCGGCCGTCGGGTGAAGGCGATCGAGGCGGAGGGGGACGCCCAGCTCGAGCAGCTCACCGAGCTCTACGGCGACCAGCCGCCCCGGCCGGTGCTGAAGGACCTCGAGGAGCGCTACAAGCGCCTCGCCCGCGCCGAGCAGACCGCCACCGTGCAGCAGGCCCTCGACGACGTCGTCGGCTGGTGCCGCGACGCCCTCGTCGTCGGTGGGGGAGGGGGCGCGGACGCCGTCCGGAACGTCGACGCCCTGGACGCGCTGTCCGAGCAGGCCGAGGCGGTGTCGGCGGGGGCGCTCCTCGACATCTGCGACGCCGCCCTCCACGTCCGGGAGTCGATCGAGGTCAACGTCCGCTGGGACCTGGCCGTCGAGGCGTTCATCCTCGGCGCCCACGCCCGGTCGCTGCAGCCCTAGCGCCAGGCGGGCGCACCCGATCGAACGCGCGACGCCCCGCCGGCGGACCGGCGGGGCGTCGTGTGCGTCAGGGAGGTGCTAGCTCGGGCACCCGGCGGCGAAGTACTCGCCGACGTTGGTGCTGGCCTCGGTGATCTCCGGACCCGACAGCGTGGTCGAGAGCTCCTGGAGCTGGGTCAGCGCCTCCTGGTCCGGCACCTCGCCGGACTCGAGGTCGATGCCCTCGAGGGCGGAGGCGATCTCGTTGAAGGTGTCGCCCAGGACCTGGAAGTCGCTGGCGTACTCGTCGGGGACGGAGTCGGCCAGCTCGAGGAAGGCGTTGGCCTGCTCCATGATCGCGTCGGCCTGGGCGCTGCCGGTGGTGGCGTCGGCCAGGGCGGAGGGGACGGCGTTCAGCGCGTCGGCGGCCTCCTGGCACGCCGCGGCGTCGATGGTGCCCGAGACCTCGGCATCGACTTCTGCGGTGCCGTCCTCGTCAGTGGTGGCCTCCACATCGGCGTCGACGTCTGCGGCGGCCTCGTCGCCGGCGTCGTCGGTGTCCTCGGCCGTGTCGTCGGCGCCACCGCATGCGGCCGCGAGGACGGACAGGAGGAGCGCCAAGATCAGCATGGTCTTGCGCATCGGGGTTCCTTTCGGGGTGGGGTGCTCGTGCTCGTCAGCGGGCGCACGTTCGCGCCGGCACACTAGTCCCGGTCCTAACCGAGTGGGCGAGATGTGAGACGTCCGTGAGGACTGGCGCGGACAGGATGACCCGGTGGTGGGCGCGCTCGTACACTGCTCCGCCCCTCGCGCCCTCCATTGGCCATCCTGTGGGCGCCGACCGCGGCGACCCTGCTGCTCCTCGCGCAGGCGCTGTGGGTGATGGAGCGCCACAGCGGCGCCATGTGGGAGGCCCACAGGACGCGCACGACCCTGCCGCCGTGGTGGCTGCGGCCCCATCCGACCACCGAGGCCCGCGTTGCCCGCCTCCGCCGCATCGCCGAGGGTGGCTCGCGTCCCCTCATCGGCCCGCACCTCACGGCCGCACGAGCGGCGCTGGCCGCCGGAGTTCGCGCACACGACATCGCGCTGGCGACTTGGGTGCGACATCCGGGTGTGGAGCCCCCGAGCGGGATCGAACCGCTGGCCTGCGCTTTACGAGAGCGCCGCTCTTCCGACTGAGCTACAGGGGCGAACACCGGTTGGAGCCGATGGACGAGCAATGGTAGCGGCCCCTCCGTGCAGCTCGCACCCCTCCTCGCCGCCGCGCTGGAGGCGGGCCGATCGGCACCGCCTCGTCCACGCACGCCGGACCAACCCCCATCCGCCAGGTCGAGCGACACCCCCCCGGGTGCGTCCGCCGCTCTCACCGGCGGGCCGCGCACCCACGGCGATGGGACCGCGTCCACCTGGGTGCGCCCGCCGCTCCCACGGGCGGGCCGCGCACCCACGGCGATGGGACCGCGTCCACCTGGGTGCACCCGCCGCTCCCACGGGCGGGCCGCGCACCCACGGCGATGGGACCGCGTCCACCTGGGTGCACCCGCCGCTCCTGAAGACGAACAGGCCGCCGGCGACCGCGGACTGCGTGTGGTTGCCGGTGCTGGCGAACGCGACGTGGCCGCCCCCGCCGGCGAGCACGGCCCCCAGGGTCGTCGGCGTCCGGCCGTCCACCACGTCCTCGGCGCCGCCGACCTCGACCAGGCCCCCGCCGGTCTGCGCCGCGGCTGGAGGGAGACCGGGCACGACGAGCGCGAGGATCACGAGGGCGAGCAGGGCAGGGCGGCGCAGAGGATGTGACATCCGCGGGAGGGTCACACAGGCCCGCGGGCGTGGGATGAGTAGTTCCTACCGCGGGGTCGAACGCGAGCGAGGCCGGCGCCCGCGACGGCATCCGGGCGTGCCATCATGTCGCCGTGAGCCACCACCTCGCCCAGGTCAACGTCGCGCGGATGCGCCACCCGCTGGACGACCCCCGGATGGCGGGGTTCGTCGACAACCTCGACCGGATCAACGGGATCGGCGCCGCGGCGCCCGGCTTCGTCTGGATCATGCAGGAGGGGGATGCGCACGGGGGCAACACCGACGTCGCGTTCTTCGGCGACCCCGGCCTGATCAGCAACATCACCGTCTGGCAGGACCTCGAGTCGCTGCTCGACTTCACCCTCCGGACCGAGCACGTCGACTTCCTGCGCCGCCGCCGCGAGTGGTTCCTCCCGGCCGAGGCGCCGTCGGTCGCGCTGTGGTGGGTGCCGGAGAGCCACCTCCCGGACGTCGCCGAGGCGGAGGACCGACTCCTCCACCTCCGTGCCCACGGGCCGTCGCCCACCGCGTTCACGTTCCGCCGTGCCTTCGAACCGCCCGAGGTCGCCGCGGCCGGCTGACGCCAGCGGCACCGTCACCACGGTCGTCCCGGCGGATGCCTGACCGCCCGCACGCCCGGCCCCCAGGCCGGCTCGGAGGGTGTGTGCTCCTCACCCGCCCGCGACCGGGTCGGGAACGACCAGGGCGGGGCGATCGGTGCCCGGGTCCTCGCCGCGGAGGTGCCAGGCGAAGAAGGCGACGGCGACGCGGTCGATCGCGTCGTGCATCGCCGCGGCGTCCACGTCGCCGGACAGGCCCAGCTGGCCGGCGAGGGGGCTGAGGAAGGGGAGGAGCGTGAAGTCGCGGTGGATCGCGCCGGGGACGACGTCCACCCCGGCGTCGCCCGGCGAGTCCGCGTGTAGGCCGCGCAGCAGCGTGTCGTTGTCGTTGCCCTGCCACGCCTCGCTGCGGATGGACCGCACGGGCACGTCCAGCCCCTGGGCGCGCAGCTCGGCGGGGATCGGCTCCACCCACGGGTCGAACCCCAGGGCTGCCGCGCACCGGTCGTCGACGATGCAGAACCGGTACGCCGCACCCCCACCGGTCGAGTGCCCGACCAGGCCGACGCCGTCCAGCTGGAGGTCGTCACCGAGCACGGCGGGACCCGCCCCCTCCGCCAGCTGGTCGAGCAACGTGGCGACGTCGGCGGAGAACGTCGCCTCGAGCAGGGTGATCCGCTCGCGGTACACGGCCGAGCCGACCTCATCGGGATCGGGGTTCGCGGAGGGGTCGAGGGGGATCGCCGAGCCGTCGGGGAACAGGCTGATCGCCGCCCCCGAGGTGTGGTCCAGTGCGAGCACGACGAACCCGTGGCTGGCGAGGGACTCCGCGAGATCGGACTGGACGGTCCGGAACCCGCTCCACCCGTGGCTGTACACCACCACCGGCCAGGTGCCGCCGGCGATCGGCGCGTCCGCGACGGCGTTCGACTCGACGAGCCCGAGGTGGCCCAGCACGATCCCCGGCACGCCGACCTGGGGGCCGACGGCGGCGCTGAAGGCGTCCGCGTCCGCCACCCACGGGGCGACGGGGCCGTCGCCGGTCGTCGGGTACCACGCCTGGGCCACCAGCCGTCGCTCGCCCTCGCGATACGGGTCGTCGCGGCCGGTCGGTGCCAGCTCCCAGCTCGTCGTCCCGACCGCGTGCGGACCCTCGGGTGCCGGCAGCGACGGGGCGGGCAGGACCGTCCCGGCGGCGGCGCTCAGCACGAGGGCCACCACCCCCGTGACCAGACCGGCCACCCGCCACGCGCGATGACCCGTGCGCGGCGACCGGAGGTGGACGAGGCGCCACACGACGACCGGGACCACGACGCCGTAGGCGGGGAGCAGCTGCCAGCGCGCACCCTCGAGGACGACCTGGAGGAGCGCCGCCGCGGCGGCGGCGAGGGCGACGCCCAGGCCCACCACCCGACTGCGACCGGACGGCCAGCCGACCGCGACGACGGCCACCACGATCAGGACGATCTCGAGGGGCCGCATGGTCGCGGGAGTCTATTGACACGCCTGCCCGGCCGGCGTCCAATGGTGGCCGTGTCGCGTGCCGGCGACGGGTTGGACGTCGGCGGCATGGAGGCGCCGGAGTGAGGAGGTCCACGATGCACCCACGTCGCGGGGACGCCTGAGCGCGTCGTGATCCGCGCACCCCGGACCGGGGTGCGCTCCCACCGGCGACGCGTCGCGCGCCGGTCCACCTCCGAGAGGACCACCTCACCATGCCCCCACACACCGACCACCCCGACCCCTCCGCCCCGATCCCCGGCTACGCGCTCGCACCCGACGAGGGCGTGGACGGCCGCGGACCCGAGGTGAAGTGCTCGGACCGCTCCACCGCCGGCAGCCTGGCGATCTACCGCACCGTCGTCGACGGCCAGGGCCCGCCACCGCACCGCCACACCCGCGAGGACGAGACGATCGTCGTCCTCGACGGCACCGTGCAGGCCGAGTGCGACGACGAGGTCTGGACCGGCGGTCCCGGCACGACGTTCTTCCTCCCACGCGGCCGGACCCACACGTTCCGGTCGATCGACGGGCCCGCGACGATCCTCTTCATCATCACCCCGGGCCACCTCGACGAGTTCTTCCGGCTGCGTGAGGAGGTGACGGACCCTGCGGAGGTCGCCGCGCTCGTGCAGCGCTTCTTCTGACGCACCCGGCAGGACCGGCAAGTGGAGACGTCGAACCACTTCATCGCGGAGACCGACCGATCCACGCCGAGGAGCCACCCGCCGATGACCCGCCGCATCGCAGCCGTCCTGCTCGCCCTGACCCTCACCGCCCTCCCCGTCGTCCCGGCGTCCGCGCAGGAGCCGACGAGCCCCTGCGCCGACCCCACCGACCGCCCGTGGTGCGACCCGTCGCTCGGCCCGGACGAGCGGGCCGACCTGCTGCTCGCCGCGATGACCACCGAGGAGAAGATCTCGCTGCTCGCCGGTGAGGAGCTCGCCGGCGCCGCAGGGCAGGAGGGCACCCACACGGGTACCAGCGAGGGGATCGAGCGGCTCGGCATCCCGACCCTCCACTTCTCCGACGGACCCGTCGGGACGCGCCAGGGCCAGGCCACCCAGATGCCCTCGCCGATGTCGCTCGCCTCCACCTTCTCGCCCGAGGCCGCGGCGCGCCACGCCGCGGTCATCGGCGACGAGGTGCGCAACAAGGGCAACGACGTGGTGTTCGCACCCGCCGTCAACATGCTCCGCACCCCCGTCAACGGCCGGACGTTCGAGTACTTCGGCGAGGACCCCCACCTCGCCGCGCTGATGGCCGAGCACTGGACCCGCGGGGTGCAGTCCGAGGGCGTCATCGGCAACGTCAAGCACTACGCCGTCAACAACCAGGAAGGCATCGGCGTGTCGGTGCCCGGCGCCCCGATCGGCGTCGGGGTGATCGGCAGCCGCATGACGCTCGACGCCCAGGTCGACGAGCGGACCATGCGCGAGATCTACCTGCCGCCGTTCGAGGCCGCCGTCCGCGACGGCGGCGTCGGGACGGTGATGTGCGCCTACAACCGGGTGAACGGCGACTACGCCTGCCAGAACGAGTTCCTGCTGACCGAGGTGCTCCGCGAGGACTGGGGGTTCGAGGGGTTCGTCCTGACCGACTACGGCGCCGCGAAGGACACGGTCGCGTCGCTGCAGGCGGGTCTGGACCTCGACATCTGGCCCGGCCTCGTCTACAACCCCGTCGCCCTCCAGGCGGCCCTGGCGACCGGGGCCGTGACCATCGACGTGATCGACCTCCACGTCCACCGGATCCTCCGCACGATGTTCGCCTTCGGCGTCTTCGACCGCGCCCCGTACGTCGAGGACGAGTCCCGCATCGACACCGCGGCCCACCACGAGGTCGCCGCGGACCTCGCCGCCGAGGGGATGGTCCTTCTCCGCAACGACGGCAACCTGCTGCCGCTCGACGCCGACGCCATCGGGACCCTCGCGGTGATCGGACCGGAGGCCGACGTGATCCGTGACGGCGGCGGGTCGTCGGCGATCGACGCGTACACGACCACGACGCCCCTCGACGCCCTCGTCGAGCGGCTGGGCGGCGACCGTGTCGTGACCCACGACGGCAGCGACCCCGCCGCCGCGGCGGAGGTGGCTGCGGCTGCCGACGTCGCCCTCGTCGTGGTGGGCGACGCGATGACCGAGGGGAGGGACAAGTCCGCGCCGACGCTCGACGCCGACCAGACCGACGGGATCGACCGGGACGCGCTGATCAGCGCCGTCGGGGCCGCCCAGGAGCGGACCGTCGCGGTCCTCCAGGCAGGCGGGCCGGTGCTCACCCCGTGGCGCGACGACGTCGCCGCGATCCTGCAGATGTGGTACCCGGGCCAGAACGGCGGCACGGCCCTCGCCCGCGTGCTGTTCGGCGACGTCGACCCCGGCGGGAGGTTGCCGGCGACGTTCCCCGACTCCGCAGACGACCTGCCCACCGCGGGTGATCCCACGCGGTACCCAGGGGTGGCCGAGACCGCCATCTACTCCGAGGGTGTGCTGATCGGCTACCGCCACTTCGACGCCAACGACATCGAGCCCGCGTTCGCGTTCGGCCACGGGCTCAGCTACACGACGTTCGACCACTCCGAGCTCAGCCTCTCCCGCGCGCCCGGGTCCGCGGCCGGCGCGACGATCACCTTCACGGTGACCAACACCGGCGACCGCCGCGGGTGGGCCGTCCCGCAGGTCTACGTCGCCATGCCCCAGCCGAGCGACGACGTCGTCCAGCCGCCCCAGCAGCTGAAGGGCACCGCCCGGCTCGACCTGGCGCCGGGCGAGACGGCGACGGTGACCCTCGCCCTGGACGAGCGGGACCTCTCCTACTACGACGTCGGGTCCGGTGACTGGCGCGTCGCGCCGGGCTGCTACGGCATCCGACTGGGCCGGTCGTCCCGCGACATCGTCGACGAGGCCGTCCTCGCCATCGACGCCGAGTGCCCCGAGGCGGCCCCGATCGGCACGTCGATCACCCGCCACGGCGGTCCGGACCGCGTCGCCACCGCCGCCGCGATCGCCGGGGCGTCGGACCGAGACGCGGACGTCGCCGTCCTCGCGACCGCTGCGGGCTACGCCGACGCACTGGCCGGCGTGCCGCTCGCCGCCCACCTCGACGCACCGCTGCTGCTGACCGCCCCGGACGGCCTGTCCGCAGCGGCCGCGAGCGCGCTGCGCGACCGCGGGACCCGGGAGGTCGTGGTGCTCGGCGGCGAGGCGGCCGTCTCGTCACAGGTCACCGACGACCTCGAGGCGGAGGGCATCACCTGGCGGCGCGTCGGGGGCGAGGACCGGTTCGCCACGGCGGGCCTGGTCGTCGACGAGCTGCCCCCGACCGGCAGGGTCACCCTCGTGGAGGGGGCGCACGCCGACCCCGGTCGCGGGTGGCCGGACGCGCTGAGCGCTGGCGCCCTCGCCGACCCCATCCTCCTGGCCACGCGGGACGCGCTGCCGGCTGCCACGGCGGCCAGGCTCGACGACGACGTCGACGTCCGGATCGTCGGCGGCACGGACGCGGTGTCCGACGACGTGGCCGCGGAGGTCGACGAGCGGGCCGGCGACGTCAGCCGCATCGCCGGCGGGGACCGCTACGCCACCTCCGCCGCCGCGGCCGATGCGGCGATCGCCGACGGGGCGGCGTCGGACGTCGGGTGGCTGGCGACGGGGCGCGACTGGCCAGACGGCCTGTCCGCGGGTGCCGCCGCCGGGCTGGTCCTGCTGGTCGACGGCCAGGACCCCGACGGGGGCGCGGCGAGCCGCGACTGGCTGGCCGCGCACGCCGACGGCCTCGCCGCCGTCCGCATCGCCGGTGGGCCGGCGGCGATCAGCTCGGGTGTGGAGGCTGTCATCGCGGACCAGCTGCGCCGACCTGCATGAGGTGGGTCGCGCCATCGCTACCCTGCGAGCATGCGATCCCGCACGCCTGCGCTGACGGTCCTCGCCCTGGCCCTGGTGGTCCTCGCGGGCTGTGGAGGGGGAGGGGCGGAGCCGGCCGCCGATGCGCCGAACCCGGTCCTCGCCGGGACCGGCGACGTCGCCGCCGGTGAGGACCAGTACGCCCGGAGCTGCGCGGTCTGCCACGGCGAGGACGCCAGCGGCACGGCGCGGGGCCCCTCGTTCCTGTCCGACATCTACGTCCCCTCCCACCACGCGGACGCGGCGTTCCTCTCCGCGGTGCGCAACGGCGTGCCCGCCCACCACTGGGACTTCGGGCCCATGCCGCCCGTACCGAGCCTGAGCGACGCCGACGTCGCCGACATCGTCGCCTGGGTCCGCGCGCAGCAGCGCGAGGCCGGCCTGATCGAGTAGGCCCCTCGCCGCCCGTGGAACAGGTCGTCGACACCCACACCCACCTGCTGCCCGCCCGACTGGCCGCGGCCATCCGGGGGTTCTTCGACGCGCACCTGCCGGCGACGCTGGCGTACCCCCTCGACCACCGGACCGTGCTCGACCGCCTGGCCGCCGTCGGCATCGCGTCCGCGTGGACGCTGCCGTACGCGCACCGACCCGGTGTGGCCGCCGACCTGAACGCCGTTGTCGTCGCCCTGGCCCGCGACCTCGCGGATCACCCCGTCGAGGTCGTGCCAGGCTGCACCGCCCACCCCGGGGACCCCGACCCGGCCGGTGACGTCGCCCGCGCGGCGGACGCGGGTGCACGTGTCGTGAAGCTGCACTGCTCGGTGGGTCGCTACGACGCCGACGACGCGGCGCTGACGGGCGCGCTCGACGTGGCCGGCGCCCGCGGCCTGCCCGTCGTGGTGCACGCCGGCCACGCCATCGACGGGACCACCGGCGCCGGCGAGATGGCGCCACTGGCGCGTGCGGCCGCCCGCCACCCCGCCACGACCTTCGTGATCGCCCACCTCGGCGCCCCGGCGGAGGCGGCAGCCACCGCCGTCATGGATGCCCACCAGAACGTGTGGGCGGACCTGACCCCGGTGATCGACCGGCTGCCCGCCCTGGATGCCGCCACGGCCGTGCGCCTCGGCGACCGGCTGCTGTTCGGGTCCGACGCGCCCAACGTGGCCGTGGACGCGGGTGCGGCGCTCGACCGGCTCGCCGGGCTGGGGGTGCCCGACGCGGTGCTGGATGCCATCACCGGTGGCAACGCGCGGCGGCTCCTCGGCGGATCCTCGGCGCCGCCGGCCCGCGACTGACCCTCGCACGCCGGGCGGCTACGGTCACCGCGGTGCCCGGACCGGGCGCCAGGCGATCCCGGGAGGCGCATCGATGGACCTGGCCGACGTCGGACTCGCCGACCCCGCCGTCGGGCTGCTCGTCCTGCGCGTGCTGGTCGGCGTGCCGTTCAGCCTGCACGGCTTCCAGAAGCTCTTCGGCTGGTTCGGCGGGGGAGGGATCGACGGCACCGCCGGCTGGTTCCGCTCCCTCGGCTTCGGCGACGGCCGGACCGCCGCGGTCATGGCCGGCGGCGGCGAGGTCGTCGGGGGCCTCGGCCTGGCCCTCGGGCTGCTCACCCCGTTCGCGGCGGCGGCGATGATCGGCACGATGACCACGGCGGCGTTCGTCAACAACGCCGACGGCGGGTTCTGGTCGGTCTCGAAGGGCTGGGAGCTCAACGGGTACCTGATCGTCGTCGCCACCGCCGTGGCCATCACCGGACCGGGTGCCGCCTCGCTCGACCACGTCCTCGGCCTGGACGCGCTGTGGGGCGTCCTGCCCGGCCTCGCCGCGCTCGTGCTCGGCGTGGCCGGCGGGTGGGCCCGTTGGGCCTCGCGCGGCGACCCGCCGGCGGACGGCGGATGATCAGCGGCCGGCGTCCGTGCCAGCCGCGGGCGACCGTCGGGCGACCAGCACCACCAGCGCGGTGAGGGCCACCGCCGCCCAGGTGATCGGCGACGTCACGATCCACGCGGGCAGCTCGCGGCCGAGCACGACGACGGCCATCACCACCACGAACCAGCCGAAGGCGACTCGAAGCTGCTCCTGGCTGACGCGGCGGACGACCCGCTCGCCGATGACGCTGCCGACGATCGCGGCGGCGATGACGCCGGCGGCGAGCGGCCAGTCGATGCTCACGCTGTGGAGGTAGCCGGCCAGGCCGGCCAGTGACTTCATCGAGATGACGACGAGGGAGGTGCCGACCGCCGCGGACATCGGCAACCCGCCCAGGAGCGCCAGGGCGGGGACGACCAGGAACCCGCCGCCGGCCCCGACGAGACCGGTCACGAGGCCGACCACGACGCCCTCGACGACCACCTTGCCGACCGGCAGCTCACGAGGCGCCCCTGCGGCATCGACCTCCGTCCGACCACGGAGCATCGCGACCGCGGTGACGGCCATCATCACGCCGAAGGCGATCAGCAGCCAGGTGCCCGGGATGTACTCCGCGAGACGTCCGCCGCCGTCCCGCTCCCAGGACGTGATGCCGCCCTCGGCCAGCTGCGCGACCGGGATGTGCAGGGACCCGAACTCCGCGGGGGTGCGGACGTCGAGGATGCGGGAGCTGTCGCGGCTGCGGAGCTGGGCAGGTGCGATGCGCATGGGGTCTCCTCCGGTGTCGGTCGGGAGCGGTGGTCAGGCGGCGGCGACGGTGGTCGTCAACCCGAGCGCCACCGCGCGGTCGAACTCGTCGTCGACCAGGACGGTCCGCCGGCCGGCGCGGCGCAGCAGCGAGGCGGCGAGCGACGCGCGGTACCCCGCGGCGCAGTGCACCCAGACCTCGACGTCCTCGGGGACCTCGTCGAGGCGCGCGAGGAGGTCCTGCAGGGGGATGTGCAGGGACCCGGGGAGGTGGGACCCCTGCCGCTCGAGGTCGCGGCGGACGTCGAGGACGACCGGCCGCACCGCGGCCGCAGCGAGGTCGGCGAACGTCGCGGTGGACTGCTGGTCGAGGACCGCGCCGCCGGTCCAGTCCGCCGGACCTCCGGTCGCGGCTGCCGCCGGTCGGTCGATGCCGATCCGGGCCATGTCGCGCTGGACCTGCGCGACGTCCTCGGCGG
The DNA here is from genome assembly GCF_964222135.1 of Euzebya sp. NCBI lineage: Bacteria > Bacillati > Actinomycetota > Nitriliruptoria > Euzebyales > Euzebyaceae > Euzebya > Euzebya sp. Next base: position 8,902 of record NZ_CAXQBR010000035.1, on the reverse strand, counting down.
TCTCCGCCAGCAGCGTCACGGGGGTGCCCCAGGGGATCAGCCACCCGAGGTAGGTGATGAAGCTGCCGTCGAGCCCGAGGTTGATCGTGCCCCGCACGTGCCCGGTCGAGAAGGCCGTCCGGGTGCGGAGGTCGACCACCCACTCGCCGGCGTCGAGCCGCCGTCGGATCTCGGCGGGTTCGGCCGGCGTCGGCGGTGACAGGTCGGGGGCGGCCGGCCCGGCGGCGTTGGCCGGCGCCATGTGGGCGTAGTAGGCCGGGTAGGCGTCCAGACCGGCCAGGATCTCGGCGACGAAGGCGTCCTCGTCGGTGGTCAGCGCCGGGTTGGTGGCGGCTTCGCGCTCGAGGGTGGAGGAGTCCTCCTCGGACTGGGTGGCCGAGTAGAAGCTGCCGAAGCCGTGGGTGGGGAACAGCGCGGCGGCGCGGGGGAGCTCGTCGAGCAGGCGGTGGGCCGAGCGGTGCTGCGCGCGGGCGAGCGCCTGGGCGTGCTCGGTCCCGAGGAGGTCCGGCCGTCCGGTGGAGCCGTACAGCAGCGACCCGCCCGAGAAGACCGCGGGCGCCTCGTCGCCGACGGCGATGGCGTAGGAGAGGTGCGTGAACGTGTGGCCGGGGGTGGACAGCACGCGGATCTGCATGCGCCCGGCCTGGAGCACGTCACCGTCCTCCGCCGGTACGCGGTCGTACGCGACCTCGTCCCCAGCGGACACCACGTAGGTGGCGCCGACCTCCCGGGCCAGCGCGTACCCGCCCGTCACGTAGTCGTTGTGGATGTGGGTCTCGAGGACGTGGGTGATCCGCAGGCCGCGGGCCCCGGTGATCGCCAGCACGCGGTCGTGGTCCCGCTGGGGATCGATCACGACCGCCACCTCGCCGTCGGTGGCGAGACGCATTGTACGGACATTTTGTCCGGACGCCATCACGTCCGCGTCGGAGCCGCTAGCGTCCACCCCATGCGTGCACCCCCACCGATCGTGCTGGATGACGACGGCATCGCCGCCGTGGACGTCGTGGCCGTCGCGCGCGAGGGCCGTGACGTCGTGCTCGGCGACCGCGCGGTCGCCGCGATCCGGCGGGGGGCGGCCGTCCTGGCCGCGCTGGCGGCCGGGGAGGCGCCGGTGTACGGCGTGACGACCGGGTTCGGGGCGCTCGCGAACACCGTGATCCCGGGTGACCGGCTGGCGGAGCTGCAGCTGGCGCTGGTCCGGTCCCACGCGGCGGGGATGGGCACGCCGGTGGAGGCCGAGGTCGTCCGCGCCATGGTGCTCCTGCGAGCGCGCAGCCTGGCGATGGGGTACGCCGGCGTCCGCCTCGAGGTCGTCGAGGCGATGTGCGGCCTGCTCAACGCGGGCCTCACGCCCGTGGTGGACGAGCACGGCTCGCTCGGCGCCAGCGGCGACCTGGCCCCGCTCGCAGCCGTCGCCCTGGCCCTGCTGGGTGAGGGGGAGGTCGACACGCCGGACGGGCGCGTCCCAGCCGGGCGGGCACTGGCCGATGCGGGACTCGCACCGCTGGCCCTCGGCCCGAAGGAGGGGCTGGCGCTGATCAACGGCACCGACGGGATGCTCGGCATGCTCGTCCTCGCGCTCGCGGACCTCCGGGACCTCTACGCCGTCGCCGACGTCGTCGCGGCCATGAGCGCCGAGGCGCTGCTCGGCACCGACCGGGCCTTCGCCGCCGACCTCGTCGCCATGCGCCCCCACCCCGGCCAGCAGGTCAGCGCCGCGAACCTGCGGGCCCTCCTCGACGGATCCCCGTTGGTGGCGTCCCACCGCGCCCACCCCGGCCGGGTCCAGGACGCCTACTCGATCCGCTGCACCCCACAGGTCCACGGCGCCGGGCGGGACCTGCTCGACGTCGCGGCCGGCATCGCCGACCGCGAGCTCGTGAGCTTCGTCGACAACCCCGTCGTGCTCCCCGACGCGCGCGTGGCCTCCTGCGGCAACTTCCACGGCGCACCGGTGGCCTACGCCGCCGACCTGCTGGCCATCCCCGCCGCCGACCTGGCCGCCCTGAGCGAGCGGCGCACCGACCGGCTGCTCGATCCCGCGCGGTCGAGCGGGCTGCCACCGTTCCTCAGCCCGGACGCCGGCGTGAACTCCGGCCTGATGATCGCCCAGTACACCCAGGCGGCGATGGTGGCCGAGACCCGTCGGCTGGCCAGCCCCGCCAGCGTCGACACGCTCTCCACGAGCGCCGGGCAGGAGGATCACGTGTCCATGGGGTGGAGCGCCTGCCGGAAGCTGCGGACCGCCGTCGCCGACGTCCGCCGCGTCCTCGCCGTCGAGCTGCTGGCGGCCGCCCACGCCATCGCGCTGCGCGCACCCCTGCGCGCCGCGGCGGCCACGGGCGCGGTCGCCGAGCGGGTGGTCGACGTCGCCGGCGGTCCGGGTCCGGACCGCCACCTGGCCCCCCGCCTCGCCGCCGTCGAGGCGCTGGTGGCCGACGGCACCGCCCTCGCCACCGCCCGCCGGCACGTCGAGGGTCGCTAGAGGCCCAGGAGGGAGCTGCCATGTCCACCGCCCGCACGGTCACCGCCCCCCGCGGCACCGCGCTCACCGCCCGCTCGTGGCAGACCGAGGCGCCGCTGCGGATGCTCATGAACAACCTCGACCCCGAGGTGGCCGAACGGCCCGACGACCTCGTCGTGTACGGCGGCACCGGTCGCGCCGCCCGGTCGTGGGCCGCCTTCGACGGCATCGTCGCCGCCCTGACCGACCTGGCCGACGACGAGACCCTCCTGGTCCAGTCCGGCAAGCCGGTCGGCGTCATCCGCACCCACGAGTGGGCGCCACGGGTCCTGATCGCCAACTCGAACCTGGTGCCGGACTGGGCGGACTGGGAGACGTTCCGCGAGCTCGAGCGCCAGGGCCTGACCATGTACGGCCAGATGACCGCCGGGTCGTGGATCTACATCGGCACCCAGGGGATCCTGCAGGGCACCTACGAGTGCTTCGCCGAGATCGCCCGCCGGCGCTTCGGCGGCACCCTCGCCGGCACGATCACCCTGACCGCCGGGCTGGGGGGCATGGGCGGTGCCCAACCGCTCGCGGTCACCATGAACGACGGGGTCGCGCTGGTCGTCGAGGTCGATCCCGAGCGAGCCCGCCGCCGCGTCGCCACCCGCTACCTCGACGAGGTCACCGAGGACCTCGACGACGCGGTCGCCCGCTGCGAGCGGGCCCGCGACGACCGCCGGCCGCTGTCCGTCGGGCTGGTCGGCAACGCCGCGTCGGTCCTGCCGGCGCTGCTCGAGCGGGGGTTCGCCGCGGACGTCGTCACCGACCAGACGTCCGCCCACGACCCCCTCAGCTACGTCCCGGTCGACCTGACCCCGGAGGCGACCGCCCGCATGGCCGCCGAGGACCCCGCCGAGCTGACCCGTCGGGCACGCGCGTCGATGGCCCGGCACTGCGCGGCGATGGTCGGCTACCTCGACGCCGGCGCGGAGGTGTTCGACTACGGCAACTCCCTGCGGGCCGAGGCGCGGCTCGGCGGGTTCGACCGGGCCTTCGACTACCCCGGGTTCGTCCCCGCCTACATCCGGCCGCTGTTCTGCGAGGGGAAGGGGCCGTTCCGCTGGGTGGCGCTGTCCGGCGACCCGGCGGACATCGCCGTGACGGACCGCGCGGTCCTCGAGACCTTCCCCACCGACGAGGCGCTCGCCCGCTGGATCCGACGGGCCTCCGAACAGGTCGCCTTCCAGGGGCTGCCCGCCAGGATCTGCTGGCTCGGCTACGGCGAGCGCGCCCGGCTGGGGCAGGTGTTCAACGACCTGGTCCGCAGCGGGGCCGTGTCCGCCCCGATCGTGATCGGCCGCGACCACCTCGACTCGGGGTCGGTCGCCTCCCCCTACCGCGAGACCGAGGGCATGGTCGACGGATCCGACGCGATCGCGGACTGGCCCCTCCTCAACGCGCTCGCCACCACCGCGTCGGGTGCCACCTGGGTCAGCATCCACCACGGCGGCGGCGTCGGGATCGGCCGCTCGATCCACGCCGGTGTGGTCTGCGTCGCCGACGGCACGGACCTCGCCGCCGAGAAGCTCGAGCGGGTCCTGACCACCGACCCGGCCACGGGGGTGATGCGGCATGCCGACGCCGGGTACGGCCGCGCGGTCGAGGTCGCCCGGGAGCGCGGCGTGCGGATCCCGCTCGATCCCGCCGTGCGGGACGGCGGGACGACGTGATCCGCCCGCTCGTCCACGTCGGCGACCCGGTGCTGCGCCGGCCCACCACGCCGGTCACGGCCGCCGAGCTGGGCACGGCCGAGGTCCAGCAGCTCGTCGACGACCTGATCGACACGATGCGCGACGCCGACGGGGCGGGGATCGCCGCGCCGCAGATCGGGTCGTCCCTCCGGATCGCGGTGGTCGAGGTCACCGCGGAGCGGACCCACCGGCGGTACCCCTACAAGCCCCTCATCCCCCTGACCGTGCTGGTCAACCCCTCCCTCACCCCCGTCGGGGACGAGCAGGTCGTGCTCAACGAGGGCTGCCTGTCGGTGCCCGGGCTGCGCGGTGAGCTGCGCCGGCACGTGGCGGTGGAGGCGCGCTGGACCGACCGCGACGGCACCGCCCGCGCTGCCGTCCAGCGGGGCCTCACCGCCGGGACGTTCCAGCACGAGGTCGACCACCTCGACGGGCACGTCTTCCTCGACCGCGTCACGGACCCCGCGACGTTCACGACGTGGGACAACTACCAGCGGTTCCACTCCGAGGCGTTCGAGGCCCGCGCCGCAGCGCTCAACGCCAGGACGGGCACGTGACGTCGACCGGGCAGCGGTTCCGCTGCGACCATGCGCTGGTCGACGGCACGATCCACGACCACGTGGCGCTCACGATCCACGGGGACCGGATCGCCGAGGTGGTCGTCGGCGCCGCCGACCTGCCGGCGTCCGGCACCCGCCTGGCGGGGTTGGTCCTCCCGGGCCTGGTGAACGCCCACAGCCACGCGTTCCACCGCGCCCTGCGCGGCCGCACCCAGCGGACCCGCGGGTCGTTCTGGACGTGGCGGGACCAGATGTACGCGGTCGCCGAGGTGCTCGACCCCGACACCTGCCACGCGCTGGCCCGCGCCGCCTTCGGCGAGATGGCGCTGGCCGGCATCACCTGCGTCGGGGAGTTCCACTACCTCCACCACGCCGCGGGCGGGGTCCGGTACACCGACGCCAACGCGATGGGGCGCGCGATCGTGGCCGCCGCCGGGGAGGCGGGTGTGCGCCTGACCCTGCTCGACACCCTGTACCTGACGGGCGCGGTGGGTGCGACGCCGGACGCACCGGGCCTGACGCCGATCCAGGGGCGGTTCAGCGACGGGTCGGCCGACGAGTGGGCGGCACGGGTCGCCGATCTCGCGGGGCACCCGGGCGGGGGTGAGGGACGGTCGTGGCGCGTCGGCGCGGCGGTGCACTCGGTGCGGGCGGTGCCGCCCGATGCCCTGTCCCGCGTCGCCGCGCTGGTCCACGCCGGTGGGGTGGTCGACGCCCCGGCCGTGGTCCACGCCCACGTCGCCGAGCAGCCCGACGAGGTCGAGGCCGCGCGCGCCGTCCACGGCCGCACCCCGGTCCAGCTGCTGGCCGACGCCGGTCTGGTGTCCTCGACGTTCACCGCCGTGCACGGGGTCTGGCTCGACGACCACGACGTGCGGGCGCTCGGTGCGGTGGGCGCCACGGTGTGCGCCTGCCCGACGACCGAGCGGGACCTGGCCGATGGCGTCGTCGCAGGGGATCGCCTCGACCGCGTCGGGGCGCGCCTCGCGCTCGGCAGCGACTCCCACGCCGTCGTCGACCTGCTCGAGGAGGCACGGGCCCTCGAGCTCGACCGGCGTCTCGTCAGCCGGGATCGCGGCGCACTGACGGCGTCGGTGCTGATGGCGGCTGCCACGGAGGGCGGCGCCCACAGCCTCGGCTGGTCCGATGCCGGCCGGATCGCGCCCGGCATGCTCGCGGACCTGTGCGTCGTCGGGCTCGGGTCGGTGCGCCTCGCGGGCCTGCCCCGCACCGACCTGCTCGACGGCGTGGTCTTCGCCGGCACGGCGGCCGACGTCACCGACGTGATGGTCGGCGGGCGGTGGACCGTCCGAGACGGCCGGCACGTCGACCTCGACGTGCCCGCGGAGCTGACCGGCGCGATCGCCGCGGTCAGCGGACAGCCCCGGCCATGAGCACCGTCGCGCTGACCGGGATCGCCCGGCTCGTGACCCACGACCCGCTGCACGGCGAGGCGCACCCGGCGATGCCCGGCGCCGGCTGCGGGTTGGACGATGCCTGGCTGGTCATCGAGTCCCACCGACCGGGGGAGGGGCGGGTCCTCGCGGTCGGCACCGGCTCCGCCCCGCCGGCGGACCGCCGCGTCGACGTGGGCGGCCGCGCGGTGATCCCCGGCTTCGTCGACAGCCACACCCACCTCGTCTTCGCGGGCGACCGGGGCGAGGAGTTCACCGCCCGCATGGCCGGCGCGCCCTACGAGGCCGGCGGCATCGCGCGGACCATCGCCGCCACGACGGCGGCGTCCGACGACGAGCTGCGTGCCGGCCTGGCCCGCCGGATCGCCGAGGCGCGCGCGGGCGGGACCACCACCGTCGAGGTGAAGTCCGGCTACGGCGCGACGCCGTCCCAGGAGGCGCGGCTGCTGTCCCTGGCCCGCGAGGTCACGCCGCACACCACGTTGCTCGGCGCCCACGTCACCCCGCCGGGGTTCCCCGGCGGCGCCGACGCCTTCGTCGAGCTGGTCGTCGGCGACGTGCTGGACGCCTGCGCGATGCTGGCCGGCAGCGTGGACGTGTTCTGCGAGGTCGGCGCGTTCGACGCCGACCAGTCGCGGACGGTGCTGGAGGCGGGCATCGCGGCGGGGCTGGTGCCGCGGATCCACGCCAACCAGCTCAGCGCCGGGCCCGGCGTGCAGCTCGGCGTCGAGCTGGGCTGCGCCTCGGCCGACCACTGCACCCACCTGTCCGACGCCGACGTGGAGGCCCTCGCCGGCTCGGCGACGGTCGCCACGCTGCTGCCCGCGACGGACTTCTCGACCCGCCAGCCCTACCCCGACGGGCGTCGGCTCGTGGATGCGGGCGCCACGGTCGCGCTGGCCAGCAACTGCAACCCGGGATCGAGCTACACCTCGTCGATGCCGCTGGTGATCGCGCTGGCCGTGCGCGATTGCCACCTCACCCTCGACGAGGCCCTCTGGGCGGCGACCGCGGGCGGCGCGCGATCGCTCGGGATCGCCGGTGCCGGCACCCTGTCGGTGGGTGCCGCGGCCGACCTCGTGGTCCTCGACGCCCCCCACCCCTCCCACCTGGCGTACCGGCCCGGCATGCCGCTCGTCGCCGCGACGTTCGTCGGCGGCCACCAGGTCTCGGGGGACCTGTGACGGGTGCGACTCGACCGGGTGGCGACTACCAGCCGCTGGTGCCGGGATCCCCCTTGAACGGACCGACCACCTCGTCGGTGACCCAGCCGCCGTAGAACCCCCCCGGCTGGGGGCGCACCCGCTCGCCGTCGAGGGTGCACGCGACCCGGCCCGGGTAGAAGGCGACCCACCCGGCCAGCTCGACGTAGCCGTCGAAGGGCGTCGGGTAGCACCAGGCGACCGGGTGGTCGGTGCCGCTGAGGGCCAGGTAGGACGCCTGCCCCTTCCACTCGCACAGGCTCGATCCGTCCACCGGCTCGAGCGCACCGTCGACGACGTCGTCCGGCGGCACGTAGACCGTCGGTGGGCTGGCCGTCTCGAGGACCCGGACCGCGCGGGTGGACCGGGCCACCAGGCCATCGGCGCCGTCGACGACCTCGACGAGGCGGGGTTCGGGCACCACGATCGGCGGGCGCGGGTAGTCCCACACCGACTCCTGCCCGGGTCCCGGCTCGTCGGCGAACGTCGGGCGCGCCTGCCCGCGGTTCGTCCACCTGTCGCGCGTCGCGCGCAGCCACTCCGGAGCGTCCACGCGGTGCACCCTAGCCCCCGGGGGCCCGGGTCGTGTGGTCCGTGCCGGGTGGGGTCGAGGGTCCCGCGGGGAGGGGGCTGTGCGGCCTGTCGACATTCCGGCCGGGTGTCGATGCTGATGGTGTCTCCACCACACCCCACCAACCACACCAGACCGGAGACCTGGGACCTTACGAGGAGGTCCACCGTCATGATCGCGTCCCGCATCCGCATCCTCGGCGTCGTCCTCGCCGCCATCGGCATCGCCTTCATCGGCGGCGGCATCTACGCCTACACCCAGGTGTCCGCCGGCTATGACAGCCTGCAGAGCTTCTCAGAAGCCCAGAACGTCACCCTCACCTACAACGAGGACGGCCAACTCGTCGACCGCGGCGAGACCGCCGGCGCCGAGGCGATCCTGGACCTGTTGACCGAGGAGTGGGGCTACCCCGTCGTCGAATCCGACCTCGACCCCAACGACCCGCTGGTCAACACCGCCACGGAGTACATGTACCAGATGGCCACCGTCGGCTACCACGTGCTCCACGGCACCCAGACCGTCGTGCTCGAAGAGGACGTGGAGTACAACGGCGAGGTCTTCGAAGCCGGCAGCTACGACTTCGCCGTCGACGGCCGCTACTGGACCGACTTCGACCGCTCCCACCCCATCGAAGGGCCCGCCCGTGAGATGGCCTGGACCGGCACCGCACACGGCCTCTTCGGTGAGCTCGGCGTCGGCACCGTGACCGCCTCCACCCTCCAGCTCGGCCTCGGCGTCGCCGGCCTCCTCGCCGGACTGGGCCTCACCTTCATCGCCACCGGCGCCGGCCTCATCTGGGCCGCCGCGAAGAAGGACGACAGCGTGTCCCGGGAGTCGGAGTCCTCGCCGCAGGAGCTGGCGACCGTCTAGCAACAGACCCCCCGCCGGACCCCGCGTCCGGCCCCCAGGACCGACACGGCCCTCCCACACGGGAGGGCCGTTCGCCGT
>NZ_CAXQBR010000034.1 GCF_964222135.1 Euzebya sp. | reverse complement strand
CCGTGAGCGCCCACAACACCGACACCGACTTGGGGACGCTGAACGTCAAGTCAAACCCCGCCACCGCACGACGGGACCGCCGCTTCCACTCCTCCGCCGTGATCCGTGCGACGGCGGCCGCGCGGGCCTTGTCGTCCAGGTTCGTGTCGAGGTCGGCGACGCGGCCGGCGATCAGTTCTGCCCGCGACCGGTACTGGGGGTAGGCGCGTCCCGACGGCTCGTCTGTGAGCGGGTCGCGGCCCTGGCCGAGCAGGCGAGCCACCTGCTCCTCGGTGACCACATCGCCCGCTCGCAGCTCCCCGCTGCCCAGGCCGGGCAGTCCTGACCCGAGCCACCGTCCCGGCGGGCAGCCCTCGACGGTGTAGTACTCCGCAAGGCCTCGGCCGGGCTCGCGGCTGACGTCGTCGACGGCGACTGAGTTGATCAGGTAGCAATAGCCGGCGCCGGAGGACATCACCCGCATCGACACCGTCACCCAGACCACCCTGAGATGTGCTCCACACCTCACAGGTGCACCACCGCTCCCTGGCCTCCTCGATCTGCCAGAGGTGTGTCCGGTCGTCAGTGGTGGGTGGGGTTACGCGGCGGGCGCAGGGGACCGTGCGCGAGCAGGACAGCGCACGTCCACGAAGATTCATCAGATCCGTTGACACAGACGGGGTGGCCCTTCCGTCTGAACCGGCGTGGAGCGTGGAGACGCCAGAAGCGCAGGCCAGAGGCCGAACCCGGTCTGCACGGGACCCCTACGGCGGTGCCAACTTGGCACGACCGCGCGACCTGCGGACACGCGATCCACACCTCGCCCGGACCGGCACGACCAGGAGCCCGCGCATGACCCCGCCCGACACCGCCAGCCCAGACCGGCTCATGACCATCGCCGAGGTCGCTGACCCCTCGGCGTCGACGTCCGCCACATGCGCCGCCTCGTCCACGAACGCCGCATCCCCTACATCAAGTGGGGCCACCTCCTCCGCTTCGACCCAGACGACATCGAGACCTGGATCGACGCCAACCGTCGCCCTGCGGCGGGCCGGATCCGCCGCTGACCCAGCCCATGACCCGACACTCAGTAGTGGTAGCGGGCCTGCAGGATGACCACGTCCTCGACGTCGACCAGGTAGACCAGGCGGTGCTCGTCGGTGATGCGACGTGACCAACACCCCGCCAGCCCGTGCCGCAACGGCTCGGGCTTCCCGATCCCGCTGAACGGATCCCGCAGCACGTCGTCGATCAGCCGGTTGATCCGCTTCAACGTCGCACGATCAGCCGACTGCCAGTGGCGGTAGTCCTCCCACCCGTTCGGGGTGAAGACCAGCCTCATCGGTCCAGGTCGTGGACCTCACGCTCGCCACGCTGCGCCTGGGCGAGGCTCTCCAACAACCGCACGGCGTTCGACGGCGACCGCAACAGGTGGGCGGTCTCCTCCAACGCGTCGAAGTCCGCCTTCGACAACAGCACCGCATCACCGCGCTTGGACGTGATCGTCACCGGCACTCGGTCGTCGTTGACCTGCTGCAGCAACGGGAACAGGTTGCGCCGGGCCTCGCTCGCCGTGATCGACATGGGATAACCGTACCAGATCCCGTACGGGTCGGATGTGCGGACCGCCGCCCCATTGCGGACAAGCCGGCGTGTTTCGTGCCACCTACGTGCCATAAGCGGTGGCAAATCGGGGTCTTGAGCGGACACGACCGGACAAGCCAAACCGGGTCTGACCTGGGGTTTTGCTGGACTCAGCCCCCCCCTCCGGCCATACTTCCAAGCTGATGACGCCGGTTCGATTCCGGTCACCCGCTCCAGAGCGATCGAGATGGACTCACGACGCCTGCGCCCGCCGGCGCACGCGCAAGACGCTGAGGGTGATGAGACCGGCCAGCCCGGCGGCAACCAGGCCGAGCGCCCGGAAGCCGGCGGCGGCGACCACGGCCCCGCTGGACAGACCCCCTGCGGCGCCCGCAAGGGCCACGCCGAGGTCGACGCTGCCCTGAGTGCGGGCGCGGTCGGCGAGCGTGGTGAGGTTCGTCACCAGCGCCGTACCGCCGACCAGGGAGAGGTTCCACCCGATGCCGAGGAGCACCAACGCGACCCCGAGGGTGCGCGTGCTGCTCCCGGCGGCCCCGGCGGCGAGCGCTGCGGTGACGAGGACCACGCCACCCGCCGCCGTGATCGCCGACGGTGAGAAGCGGTCGACCAGCCGCCCGGTGACCGGTGAGGGCAGGTACATCGCGCCGATGTGCAGGCCGATGATGAGCCCGACCGCGTCGAGGCCGTGGCCGTGGTCCTCGAGGTGGACGGGGGTCATGGTCATCACCGCCACCATGACCGCCTGGGCCAGGACCATCCCGGTCGCCGCCAGGACGAGGGGGCGACGCCGCTGCCACCACGTGGACGGAGCGGCGCTCGATGCCACGCTCCCCCACGGCGTCTCGTCGACGGGCACCGCGGGAGGGTGCGCGAGGTCGAGACCGACGGCATCCAGACGTCGCGCGGTCAGGAGCGGGTCGGGGCGCAGCAACGCGGCGGTCACCGCTCCGGCGATCGCGTAGACGGCTGATGCGAGCACGAACGGGCCGCTCAGCCGCGGGAGGTCGACGGCCACAGCCAGGTCGCCGGTGACCTGGAGGAGGTTCGGCCCGGCGACCGCGCCAAGGGTCGTCGCGACGAGGACCGTGCTGACCGCGCGGCCGCGGTGGGACTCATGGACCAGGTCCGCACCGGCGTAGCGGCACTGCAGGTTGGTCGCGCTGCCCGCCCCGTAGACCATCAGCGACGCCAGCAGCAAGGGCACGTGCTCGGTCGCCGCCGCGAGCACCACCCCGGCACCTCCCGCCGCCCCCACGGCATACCCGACCGCCAGGCCAGGTCGGCGTCCGCACCGCTCTGACAGCCAGCCGACGCCGATCGCCGCACCGGCGGCGCCGGCGGTGAACAGAGCCGCCGGGAGGCCCGCGCCGCGGGTCGACCCGAGGAGGTCCTCTGCGAGCAGCGCGCCGACGCTGACCCCAGCAGCCAGGCCGGCGCCCCCGAAGATCTGGGTGATCACCAGAGCCCGCATCACGCGACGTTGCGCCCAGCGCCGGTACGCGTCCGGATCGGCGGTGGCCTCCGGATCGCCAGGCGGGCGGGGCAGTCGGGTCGTGTCAGGTGGTGAGGGCACGGTCGTCCTCGACATCGGTGTCGGTCTCGACGGGGTCGCGCTGCAGCATCTCCCCCATGCGCACGGCCACTTCGATGCCGACCTGTGGAGATCCAGGTCGTCCGACGCACATCTGACAGCGCCCGCTACGCCGCGAGGTCCGCGCGGCGCAGCAGCTGGGCGTTGGCGGCCACGATGATGGTCGAGGCGCTCATCAGGACCGCGCCGACCGCCATCGGCAGCACGAACCCGACCGGGGCGAGGATCCCCGCGGCCAGGGGGATCGCCGCGAGGTTGTAGCCCGCGGCCCACCACAGGTTCTGGACCATCTTCCGGTACGTCGCCGCCGAGAGGCGCTGGATCGACAGGACGCCACGCGGGTCGTCGGAGGCCAGGACGATCCCGGCGGACTGGATCGCGACGTCCGTCCCTGCACCGATCGCGATGCCGACGTCGGCGCGGGCGAGGGCTGGTGCGTCATTGACCCCGTCACCGACCATCGCGACCGTGAAGCCGCGATCCTGCAGCTCGGCGACCTTGGCGTCCTTGTCCTCTGGCAGGACCTCTGAGAACACCTCGTCGATGCCGAGTTCGGCAGCGACGGCCTCGGCGACCTGGTGGGCGTCGCCGGTGATCATCGCGACCGTGACCCCGGCGTCGTGCAGCTGCCGGACGGCGTCGCGGCTGACGTCGCGCACCTCGTCCTCGAGCGCGAAGGCGCCCACGGCCGCCCGGTCGACGAGCACGTGCAGGACAGCCGCGCCGCGCTCGGCCCAGGGCCGCGTCCGCCGGCGCAGGTCGTCGGGCACCTCGACATCCGTCTCACGGAGCAAGGCCGGTCCACCGATGGCGACCTCGCGCCCCTCGACCGTCGCGGTGACCCCGCGGCCGGCCAGGGAGCGGAAGTCCTCTGCCGCGGGCAGGGTGCCGACGACGTCGACGGCGCGGGCGTGGATGGCACGGGCCAGCGGGTGCTCGCTGTCGGCCTCCACGGCGCCGGCCAGGCGCAGCAGTTCGTGCTCGTCCGTGCCCTCCGCGCCGGCCACGTCGGTGACGACGTGCTCGCCGCGGGTCAGCGTGCCCGTCTTGTCGAAGAGGACCGCGTCGACGAGGCGCATCCGCTCGAGTGCCAGACGGTCCTTGACGAGGATCCCGGCGCGGGCCGATCGTGACGTGGAGATCGCCGTGACGAGGGGTATGGCCAGGCCGAGCGCGTGGGGGCATGCGATGATCAGAACCGTCACGGTCCGGTCGACGGCCAGCTCGGGCCGTCCCGCCAGCGCCCAGGCGACGGCGGTGACCACCGCGGCGGCGAGCGCCACGTAGAACAGCAGCGCGGCCGCGCGGTCGGCCAGGGCCTGTGCCCGCGATCGTGAGGACTGGGCCTCGGCGACCATGCGCTGGATGCCCGCCAGCGCCGTCTCGTCGCCGGTGGCGGTCACCTCGACGCGGAGGCTCGCATCCACCGCGACCGTCCCGGCGACCACCCGGTCCCCCTCGGCGCGGGGGACGGGGTTCGACTCGCCGGTGAGCATCGACTCGTCCACGTCCCCCGACCCGCGGACGATCGTGCCGTCGGCCGGCACCCGCGCGCCCGGCCGGACCAGCACGACGTCCCCCGCCGCGAGGTCGGTGAGCGGGACGGTCTCGGTCCCATCGCCGATGAGCCGCTCGGCGTCGTCGGGGAGCAGCTCTGCCAACGCCTGCAGCGCCCCCTGGGCCTGGCCGATCGCCCGCATCTCGAGCCAGTGGCCCAGCAGCATAATGGCGATCAGCAGCGCGAGCTCCCACCAGACCTCCTGGTCGAACACACCGATCGCGGTCGCCATCGACGCCGCGTAGGCGACGGTGATCGCCATCGCGATCAGCAGCATCATGCCGGGTTGGCGGCGGCGCGCCTCCGACAGCCCCCCGGTCAGGAACGGCCACCCCCCGTAGAGGAAGACGACCGACCCGAGCACCGGGCCGATCAGCTCCTGGCCCCACACCGCCGGCGCGGTGTACCCGAGCAGCGCCTGGACGTGGTGGGACCACACGACCACGGGGATGGCCAGGACCACCGTCAACCAGAACCGGTCGCGGAACATCGCGGCGTGATCGCCGTGGCCGCTGTCGTGCCCGTGCTCGGCCTCGTGCCGGCCGTGGGAGCCCTGTCCCGGAGAGCCCTGTCCCGGAGAGCCCTGTCCCTGCCCGCCCCCGTCACCGGCGCCTGCATCGTAACCGGCGTGCGCCTCCCCCACGTCGATCTGGTCGACCTGCTCGTCCGTCGTCGCCGCCATCCCTCACCCTCCTCGTTCGGGCCGGCCCGATGCCGCCACGCATCAGGGACCATATACCCCTGGGGGGTATCTGCAATACCCTATGTGGGTATCTATCTGCCGAACTCCGCGTCAGGACGTTCCGCAGCTGCGATCGGCGCTGGCCGGGAACTGCGGGACCGCGCGGGCGTCCGCGGTGTCGGTCCGGTCGGTCCGGCCCGGCTGTGGACCTCGAAAAGCGGTCCCTCCACCGAGGCCCTCCGCCAGCCCGGTCGGGCCCTAACCGCGAGCGGCGGCCGTGACGGCGGTCGGTGGACCGGTCAGTGCCAGGTACACCTCCTCCTCCTGGGCGAGCTGCAGGCTGAGGAGCGCGTGCAGCCCGTAGAGGATGGGCCGGAGGGCGTGGACGTCGTCGGGGCCCGGTCCGTCGGCTGGCAGCCCCTTGACCTGTGCGGTCAGACCTCGGGCGAGGCGCTCGATCTCGTGGTGCGTGCGCTGCAACGCGCCGAGCACGTCCTCCCCGCCGTGCGCCGAGCGGATCAGGTCGTCGAGGACCTCCTGCTCGGCGCGCTCGTGGGGCAGCAGCTCGCCGCTGAGGAAGTCCAGCAGCTCGGCGAGGTCCTCGCGGAGCGCGGAGGGCGACGCAGAGTCAAGTCGGTCGGCGGTCCGCCGGATGGTCGCGACGCCCGCGGCCAACCGGGTGTGCGCGTCGAGGAACTCGGCGCTCCGCGCGACGTGGACAGCCGGGGCGTCCGGCCCGGTCCGGGCCCGCAACACGCGGAGGGCGTTGAGGATCGCCGCCACGTCGATGCCCTCCTGCAGAAGGGCGCCCAGCACCGGTGTGAGCAGCCCGTTCGCGGCCACGCCCATCGCGACGAGCGCGAGCCCCATCCCGACGCCGGCGCTCTGACGGGCGATGGCGCGGGTCCGCTGGGCGATGACCACCGCCTCGGCCACCCGGTCCAGGCGGTCGACGGTGATGACGAGATCGGCGGCCTCGCTGGAGGCGGTCGCCCCCCTGGCCCCCATCGCGATCCCGACCTGGGCCGCAGCCAGGGCGGGCGCGTCGTTCACCCCGTCGCCGACCATCGCGGTCGGGCCGTCGGCGGCCAGCCGCGCGACGGCTGCCACCTTGTCGGCGGGGCTCTGGTCCGCGAGCACCTCATCCACCCCCACGGCCGCGCCCACGACGTCGGCGACCGCCGCCACGTCGCCCGTCACCACGACGGTGCGGTCCACCCCGGCACCGCGCAGCATCCGGACGGTCCGAGCGGCCTCGACCCGCAGGGGGTCCTCGAAGTGCAGCGCGGCGACGTAGGTGCCGTCCACCGCCACGAAGGCGACCGACGCGCCCTCCAACGCCGCCCGTCGGCGGGCGACGGCCATGGCCGGCGGCGCATCCGCACCCGCGAGGACGAGGTGGGAGGATCCGACGGCGACGCGGTGCGCTCCCACCTCGGCCACGATGCCCTCGCCCGGGGACTCCTCGGCCGCGACGGGGAGGGTGAGCGCCAGACCACCGTCGCGGGCCGCGGCGACGAGGGCGGGGGCGAAGGGATGGGCGGACAGCTGCTCTGCGGACGCCGCCAGCTCGAGGACCCGGTCGACGTCCCACCCCTCGACGGCGACCACCTCGGACAGGCGCGGTCGGCCCGTGGTCAACGTGCCCGTCTTGTCGAAGCACAGGGTCTTGACGTCGGCCAGCGCCTCGAGCGACCCGCCGTGCTTGACGATGATCGCCCGGCGGGCGGCGCGGGAGATCCCCGAGGTGATCGCGATCGGGGCGGCGAGCAGGAGCGGGCAGGGCGTGGCGACGACCAGGACGGCGAGGGCGCGCACCGGGTCACCCGACAGGGCCCAGGCGCCACCGGCCGCAGCCATCGCGAGGGGGACGAACCACGCGGCGTACCGGTCGGCCATGCGCACGAAGGGCGCCTTGCTGTCGCGCGCCGTCTCGACCAGCCGCACGATGCCGGCGTAGGTGCTGTCCGCCGCGCTGGCGGTCGCGATGAGGTTCGCGGTCACGCCCACGTTCACGACCCCGGAGGCGACCCGGTCGTGGGCGCGACGCGTGACCGGGCGCGACTCCCCGGTCAACGCCGACTCGTCGAGCACGGCGTCGTCGACCAGCACCCCGTCGACGGGGACGACCTCCCCGGTCTTGACGACCAGGCGGTCGCGGACCTCCACGCGTCCGACGTCGACGTCCACGACGTCCCCGTCTCGCACCAGGTGGGCGGTGCGGGGCGCGTGGGCCAGCAGCGCGGACAGCTCGCGCTCCGCCCGACGACCGGCCGCGGCCTCCAGGGCCTCACCGCCGGTCAGCATCACCGCGATGATGGCCCCCGCGAGGTGCTCACCCGCCGCGATCGCCCCGGCCATCGCGAGCAGTGCGATGACGTCCACGCCGGGTTCGCGGCGCAGGGCGCTGCGGGTGGTGGCCACGGCCAGCCCCGGCAGCAGGAGCGCCGGTCCCACCGACCAGGCGATCGCCGCGGCCACGTCGAGGCCGCCCCAGGCGAGCACGGCTCCCAGCGGCACCGAGATGCCGGCCAGCAGGAGCGCGGGGTGGCGGCGGAGGCTCGTCAGCTGCACGGGACCACCACCACGGGGCAGATCGTCGCCTCGGCGCAGCGGCGGCTGACCGACCCGAGCAGCAGCTGCCCGAGGCCGCCCGTCCCGCGACGCCCCACCACGAGCAGGTCGGCGTCAGCAGCCAGGTCGACCAGCACATCGCCGACGCGGCCTGCAGTCCCCAGGACCTCGCACGCCACCGGCACGTCAGATCCCGCCTCGGTCACGACCCGGTCGACGAGGGCCCGCAGACCCTGCTCGGCGTCTGCGCGCTCCGAATCCGCCACCACGTCGAGCACCGGGTGCCGGTGGGACCCACCGGGACGGATGCACCGGACCGCGCGGACGACCGCCGAACGTCGGTCCGCCTCGGCGATGGCCCAGCGGAGCGCCTGCGCCGAGCACGCCGAGGTGTCGACGCCGACGAGGATCACCGGCGCGGGGCGGGTGTTCGGGTCCCGTGCTGCGACCACCTCACCAGTTCACCGCTCCGACGTCCGGTCGTGAGGGGCCGGTCGACGCCCCTCAGCCAGGCCGATGGTCCCGGTCCCGCACCGTGCAGGGCGCGCCGTGCCTCGTGCGGGTCAGGGCCGCGTGCGCCGCCTCAGGCGGTCGGCCAGGAGCAGCACGACCGCGGCCACGCCGAGGCCGACGAACAGCGCGACCCTGGCCGTCCCCGCTGCGGCCGACCCGGTCCCCACCAGGACCAGGTACCCGACGTAGCCGAGGTATCCGAGCAGCAGCACCCCGCCCTCCCAGGGGGCGACCCGCAACCCGACGGCGAGGGCTGGCAGCGCCACGACGGCGACGACCAGGGCGATCGGGATGTCGGTCTCGACGGCCACGGCGGGCACCTCGAGCCCGCCGCCCGCGACCGATGCCGCGCCCAGGACCGCGAGCAGGTTGAACAGGTTCGACCCGACGACGTTCCCGACGGCGATGTCCCGCTCACCGCGACGTGCCGCGACCACGGACGTCGCCAGCTCCGGCAGGGACGTGCCGGCCGCCACGACGGTCAGCCCGATGATCAGGTCCGAGACGCCGATCGACTCCGCCAGGTCCGTGGCCCCGGCGACCAGCATCTGGGCACCCGCCACCAGGCCTGCCAGCCCGAGCACGACGAGGGCGACGGCGCGGGCGGTCCCCCGGCGGGCGGTCTCGACGTCCTCGCCGAAGGCCTCGTCGTACTCCTCTTCGATCGCTGGCCCCTCGCGCCGCCCGACGACGTAGGAGAACCCGGTGTAGGCCACGATGCCGAGGAGCAGGACGACACCCTCGCCCCGGTCGATCTCCCCGTCCGCCGCCATCCACCAGACGAGCGCCGTCACGGCGATGACGAGGGGCACGTCCAGCCGGACGATCCGCTGGTGGACCACGAGGCCGCCGAACAGGGCCGCCGACCCGAGGATGGCGAGGACGTTGAAGGTGTTGGATCCGACCGCGTTGCCGATCGCCACCTCCCCGGCGCCGGTCAGCGCCGATCCGACGCTGACGGCCAGCTCCGGTGCGGAGGTGCCGAACGCGACGACGGTCAGGCCGACGACGAGCGGGGAGATCCCGACGGCGGCGGCGATCCGCGATGCGCCGCGGACCAGCCCCTCGGCGCCGCCGACGAGCACGGCCATGCCGGCGATGATGAGGAGGAGGGAGACCACCGGCGCGCCAGACTAGATCCGGTCGCCGGCGGTCGCGCACGTCACATGTCAGCGGTGACCGGGTCGATGATCGTGGCGACCTCGCTGACCGCTGTGCAGGGGAACCCGCCCTGCGCGGCGTGGTCGCGGACGGCGGTCTCGTCCTCTGCGACGTAGACGCAGTAGATCTTGTCGTCCGTCACGTAGGACTGGACCCACTGGGCACGGGTCGACATCCCCTTCAAGACGTCGTTCGAGGTGCGGGCGATGTCCCGCAGCTCGTCGGCGGACAGCGATCCGGCGCCGGGCAGGTCGCGTTCGATCACGTACTTCGGCATGAGGTCCCGCGGTGCTGCTCGGCGGCGACGCCCCTGACAGGGCCGGTGCGCTGCTCGCCGCGGCGACGGCGACCTACGCCGACCTCGGGGCCGCCTGGTGGGTGGACCGGGCGGCGGCGGACGCGCACCGCATGGGCCTCACCCGGCCGGCTCGTCGACGCGCACCGGCGGTCACCGGGTGGGACGCCCTGACGCACACCGAGCACATCGTCGTGGCCGCGATCGAGGACGGCCTGTCCAACGCGGCGACCGCCGAGCGGATGGGCATCTCGAAGCGGACCGTCGAGGCCCACCTGCGCAGCGTGTTCGGGAAGCTGGGCGTCCAGTCACGCCTGGAGCTGGCGCTCCGCGCCGCCGCGGAGCGTCGCACCGGGGCCTGACGGCCCCCCGCGGTGGCAGCTGGCCGGCGTCAGCCGACGGCGTCCAGCGCGGCGAGGACCAGGTCGACGTCGGCCGGACCGTGGTAGTGGACGAAGCCGATCCGCACCGCACCGCCGGCGTCGAGGAGCCCCAGCCGGCGCATCGGCTCGACGGCGTAGTAGTGACCGGCGTACACGTTGACGTGGTGCTCGGCCATGACCTGGGCGACCCGCTGCGGGTCGACCGTCCGGTGGGTGACCGCGAACGTCGGGGTCCGGCCCTCGGCGCTCGCCGGACCGTGCAGGGTCCAGTCAGGCCGCTCATCGAGGCCGGTCAGGAACCGCTCGGCGAGGGCGTGCTCATGGGCGCCGATCCGGTCGAGCGTTGCCTCGTCGAGCAGGTAGTCGGCGGCCGCGGTCGCGCCGGCGATGGCCTCGAAGCTCGCGGTGCCGGTCTGCCACCGCTCGGGCCCGGTGTCGGGGCTCGGCCGGACCTTGTCCGGGGTCAGCGACGCGAGCAGCTCCGGGTCGGCGGCCATGACGCCGGCGTGCGGGCCGAAGAACTTGTAGGGCGAGCAGAAGACGACGTCGACGCCCATCGCCCGCCGGTCGACGGGGAGGTGGGGGGCGCCGTGCACGGCGTCCATCACCGTCAGGGCGCCGGCCTCCCGGGCGGCGGCGACGAGGGGCGCCGGGTCGACGACCGTCCCGAGGGCGTTGGAGGCGAGGGGGAAGGTCAGCAGCCGGGTCCGCGGGGTCACGGCGTCGGCGAGGGTGTCGAGGTCGAGGCGGCCGTCGGCGGTGACGTCGATCCAGCGGACCGTCGCGCCGGTGCGCTCGGCGAGGTCGAGCCAGGGGGCGACGTTCGCGTCGTGGTCGAGTCGGGTGCAGGCGATCTGACCGCCGGTCGCGAGCCGCTCGTCGAGGGCGTGGGACAGGTGGAACGCGAGGGTCGTCATGTTCGGGCCGAAGACGATCCCCTCGGGCTCGGACCCGAGGAGCTGGCCGAACCGGTCCTTGGCGCGGTCGCAGAGGGCGCCGACCCGGGCGCTGGCGGGGAACGCGCCGCCCTGGTTCGCGTTCGCCTGGACGGCCGCGTCCCGCATCGCGTCGAGGGCGGTGTCGAGGATCTGGGTGCCGCCGGGCGCGCAGGTGTGCACCACCTCCGGCTGGGCGACGAGGGCGGGGAAGCGGCGGCGGACGGCGGAGGGATCCAAGGTGGTCATGCGCCCCAGGTAGGATTCGAACCCACGACCGACGGGATAGAAGCCCGCTGCTCTGATCCACTGAGCTACTGGGGCGGGAGGGCGACAGTATGACGCCTGACCACCGATGTCGTCGGGTCCGGCCGCGGGGTGCCGTGCCGTGGACAGCGCGGTACCATCACGCGTCCCCGTCCATCGACGGGTCTCGTGGTGGCCGTAGCTCAGTCGGTTAGAGCGTCGCGTTGTGGTCGCGAAGGTCGCGGGTTCGATTCCCGTCGGTCACCCCAAGAAACCGCAGGTCAGAGCCACATATCGTCAGGAAACTGACTCCGCTCCACGGCCAGCGACAGTACGAGCGACAGTATGGCGCTACGACAGAAGCGGTAGAATCGGTGTCATGACGGAGCTGTCGAAGCTGCGATCTGCGTCCATCTACCGACGCAAACGTGGCGGCCGCGCTCAGGGGCGGTGGAAGCTCGAGGTCCGCTACGAGGGACGGCGACCCAGGATCTCGACGTGGGACACCCGTCAGGAGGCCCAGCAGGAACTCGTGCGTCTTCGCGCGCTCGCGAACACCGTCGTGGTCGACGGTCCAGAACGCGCCTTCGGCGACTACGTGCAGGAGTGGATGGGGGTCCAAGAACAGCTGGGCCTGGCCGACAGCACCATCCTCAGGAAGCGTTCTGCGATCACCACCTGGTTGGTCCCCGAGCACACCCGGTGGGGGTTCGCGGATCACCGCATCGGTTCGGTCACCTCGAAGGAAGCGATCGGACTCTTCGCCGAGATGCGACGGCAGGGCCGCTCTGAGCGGACGGTGCACAAGGTCTACGAGGTCCTCAACCAGATCCTCGCCTCGGCTGTCAGGGATCACCTGATCCCTGTCAATCCCCTTGACGAGTTGCTGCGAGGCGAGCGTCCGCGTGCGACGCGACAGCGGTCGCCGCGGATCATGACCCATGAGCAGGTCTGGGAGGTCTTCCACGAGATCAGGCGGCGACGCGGCACCGCCTTCCCGGACTACAGCCTGCTGTGGCTGACGGCGTACTACCAGGGCACTCGCGCCGGTGAGGCGATCGCCCTCACGGCATCCGACTTCGACTTCGACCGCGGGGTCTTCTTCAGGGACAACTTCAAGCAACGACGCCACACCGGCCCGCGCGGCTTGATCGCCCCGATGGGCACGCTGCTCCGGGCGTACGTGGAGGACAACGACATCGCCGGACTCCTCTGGCCGGCGATGGGCGTCCAGCGCGTCGATCCCGATCTCGCTGCCCAGGTCTGCATCCTACGACGGGAGGAGGGCCTCACCTACCGAGCCATCGGTGAGCGCTTGGGCATCAGCGACGTGTGGGCTCGGAAGGTGGAAAAGGGCCTCGCCAACACCTCGCGCATAACCGACAAGCCCATCACCCCGAGCTTCCTCCGCCAGCAGGTGTGGGGCCCCGCGATGGCGGCCCTCGGGCTCGACTTCGTCATGAAGGACCTGCGCAACACCTGCGTGGTTCATCTCGTTGACGGCGTCATGACCGGCGAACGTGTCGAGCCCAAGGACGTGATGCACCACGTCGACCACAAGTCCCTCCGCATGACGCTCGACACCTACTACCAGTTTCGTCCCCAGGGACGGATCGGCAAAGTCGAACCCAAGGAGACCACGGTCGAGGAGGCACTGGCCAGGTTCGACCCGACCGTCAGGTAGCCGCGACACCGCCGGGACGATGGCGGACTAGGGCACTGAGGCATGGTTCAAGCGGCCGACTCGGCAATGGCTCTGGCCGCTCCTCCCTCACCGGACCGCGAGGCCAATTCGATTCGCGCGTTCGCGTCAACGCAGACCCCTGACGGTGCACCGCTCGAGGTAGTTGACGAGGGCCGACTCCGGTACCCGGATGGTCCGCCTGCCGATCCGGATGTGACCGAGATCGCGGACGTCAATCAGGCGGTGCACCGTCGCGGTGCTCACGTTCAGGCGTGCCGCGACGTCCCGCACGGACAGGAGGGTGTCGCCACCCGCTTCTACGGCCGCTGGGGGGTCGGTGGACGCGGTGACTCTCGGGCGACGGCCGGTGTCATGGCGGTTCGCCATGGGAGTCACTGCCCGACCGCGAGTGTGCGGGGGGTGTCGGAGGTCTTGGCGCAGGTCACGTTCCATCCTTCGCGGTTGCTGTTGAACGTGAACGTGACCGCCCGGTCTTGCCAGTCGATGCGGGAGTCGAACATCCGGGGGGACCCGTAGTCGCGAAACGACAAGAGGCGCGCGTCCGAGTCGCCTTCCTCGACGATGCCGGCGTAGTGGTTGCCTGGGTCGTCGTTGCGGGCGACGACAAGGCCGCCGTCGACCGTCCAGCTCCCGGTGATGGCGTCCCGGGTGAGCCCGGTCGCTTCGAAGCGGCCGTCGGGCCAAACTGAGATCGTGCCGTGGTAGGCGGGGTAGTGGAAGGGGGTGGCCTGTTCGGGGTCATCGAGGGCGTGGGGGAAGACGTTCACACCCATGGGTGGTTCGGTGAAGAGCTCGTGAAAGGACTCGTCGAGGGCGTCGGCGGGTTGGTGGGTGTCGCGCAGGTTCAGTTCAGCGCTCAGCGTCGCGTTGCAGTTCCACACGCCGGTGGCCAGGTCGGCCAGCGATCGGCTACCCATCGTCATCACGACGATGGTCATGCCGATGGTGGTGATCACGGCGGCGGCTACCGCGGTCGTGGTGCCCCCGCGCACCAGGCTGGATGTGTTCATCTGCTTCCCCCTTCATGGGTCACCGGTCAGGTCGTGAGCCCGTGCCCCTTCGGCAGGGGACTCTGCCAGATGAGACGGGTGGACGGCCACGGTTGTGTCAACGAATTTCAAGTTCTCAGCTGACTGTCAGGCCAGGGCGTCGGTCGGCGGAACGGCTGATGCGATCCGGCATTCGCCCTCGGTGTGGTCGGTGCCGACTCGTGTGGTCAGTGCTGGTTGCGGCGCTGGGTGACGTCGGCGTGGACGTGGGTGTGGAAGTCGGCGCGACGGTCCACGATGGGCCGTTCGCCGCCGCGGTGGGTGAGGGGTTCGCCGGGCCAGCTGGTCTGGTGGGTGGGCTGGTCGCGGTCCAGGCGCGTACCGCTGGTGGCGGTCCAGTCACGGAGCCGCTGTTGGGCGTCGGCGAAGTCGCGGTGCCAGGCCAGCGGGGCGGAGGGGTCGTTGTTCGGGTGATAGCAGCCGAGCCAGTGGAGGTGGAGGGCTGAGAGCTCCCAGACAAGTTCGGGGTGTCGGTGCCAGGCGGGTGGGATGACGCTGGCGGGGAGCCCGTAGGTGCGACGCAGCCAGTCGACCCAGACGTCGAGGTCGTGCCAGCGGTGCTCGAGGTCGTCGGCGGACAACTCGTCCCAGAGGAAGGGCCGTGGCGGCACCGCCACCGCCTCCTCCGGTGTCGCTCGTGGCTCGTCGGAGGGCGACTCGGCGTCGACCACCTGGTCCTCGTGAAGGGCCTCTGTGGGCTGCTCAGCCATCGTCGGTGTCCTCACTTCCGAGTTGCTCGCCGACGGCCGGTACGTCGAGTCCGCTGTCGTCGTCGGGGTCCTCTTCGTGGCTCGACGGCGCCACGGCGACGGGTGGGGTCGGTCCGGGTGGTCCATGGCCGGAGGGTGGTGATGATCGGCGGGGCGGTGCGGAACAAGACCAGGCCGGTGCCGAAGGGCAGGGTGCGGATCGCGTCGGGCGCCATGACCGGGACGCGTCGGACCGACCGTTGGTGGGACCGGTGCCCGTTCGCGTCGGTGGTCGTGGAGGAGGTGATCTCGTCGCGGTCGCCGAGGAGGCTGGAGAGGTCGGTGAGGTCGCGGCTGTTGGACCCGCCGCCGAGGATGATCTTGACGATGGCGGCATCCCAGATCGCGGTCGCGGCGTGGTCCCCCCATCTGCTGCGGGCTTGGGCCATGGATTGGAGGACCGGCATGGTGGTGATCCCGGTCCCGCCACCCTCGGCCATCAGCGTCGGCAGGGATGGCAGCGGGGCGAGGTTCCCAATCTCGTCCAGGGCGAGCAGCACGGGTGGGTCGAGACGGTTGCCTGGTGCGGTGGCGGCGAGGGTGCGGGCGGTTTCGGTGAGGTCTTCGAGGAAGGCGGCCACGAGGGCGGCTGATGCGGTGGCGCCGGTGCCGGTGGCGAGCAGGTACAGCGTCCCGCCGTCTCGAAGGAACGTGGCGGGGTTGAACTGCTCGTCAGGGTGGGGGGTGACGGCGTGCATGACGCGGGGGTCGGCGAGGGCGGCGACGGCGAGGGCGACGCCGTGCCAGATCGAGTCGCGGGTGCGCGGGTCGGCGGTGATGACGGCGTCGAGGCCGTCGGCCCACCCGTCGGCGGCGTCGGGGTGGGTGTGGAGGATGCGGACGGCGTCCGCGGCGCTGGCCGGGTTGAGCGCCCATTGGTAGACCGTCCGGGCGTCGCGGCCGTCGAGGGCGGCGGCGTGCAGGAGCGCTTGGACGGCGATGCGGGTCTTGGCCTCCCAGAACCCACCGTCGACCACCCCGCCGCCCATGCCGGTAGACGCGGCGAGTCCGGCGGCACGGACCATGGCGGTGTGCGGGAGCTCACAGCCACGCACGATCGACCATCGCAACCCGGTGTCGTGGCGGGTGGCGAGGTGCTGGGGGTCGAAGACGGCGACCGGCCCGACCGCCTGACGCGCTGCGATGGTGACGTTGAGGGTGTCGGGGCGGGTGGAGGTGGTGATGACGGCGCCGGGGGCGTCGAGGACAGCGTTGATGACGACGTGCAACCCTTTGCCTGAGCGTGGCGGACCGAGCAGCAGGATCGAGTCCTCCACCGTCGCCCACACCTCCCGGCCCCGGGCCCGGCCCAGCAGATACCCGACATCGGCCGCGACAGGCCGGTCCAGCGACGGCCGCAGCGTGCCGGCGCGACGGAGGAGCGCGCGGCGGCTTGCGACCCGGCGGACATCGGCCACGGTGGCCGTGCCGACTGGCGGTCCAGACGGGATCGAGTTGGCCAGTCGCCAGACGGCCCCGCCAGCGATGCCCAGCCCGGCGAGGAGGCCGGCGACGACACTCCAGTAGACCCACGGCGACATGGTCGGGCTGCCGAGCTGGCTGCCGGGATCGGTGGGGCTGGTGAGGGTGGTGAGGGCGTCGGCCAGTCCGCCGGTCGGGGGTGGCTGGCCGGTCAGGACGCTGGTGGTGTGGCCGGCGGCGAGGAGCACCGCCGCCACGGCGAGGAGGCCACACAGGCCGGTGAGTGCGACGGTGACGCCCGGCTGGCCGGGGTGGCCCGGGGTCCTCATGGCTGGGGGTGCCAGACGATGGCGTGGGACGCCTCGCCGATCAGGACGGTGCGGCCGACCGCCGGGTGAGGGTGGGTGAGGTCGTGTGCGGCAGTGGGGTGGCCGTCGGCGTCCGCGGTCGTGGTGTGGACCCCGACCGCGACGTGCAGCGGCTCACCGGGCTGGAAGACCCCCACCGGCCGATCGTGGGGCGGATCCGTCTGGTCGACTGGTGATGTCCGTGGCGTGAGGGTGTCGACGTGCACGCCACCGTCGACATCGTGGAGGGCGACGGTGACCGGACCGCCGATCTCCTCGCAGTGCGCTGCGAGGGCGGCGCCCAGCTGCTGGGAGTGGATTCGACGCTGCTCCCCGGTGTCAGTGGTCAGGATCAGCGTCCCATCGGTGTCAGGGTGGACGTCGATCCTCGACAGATGACCGTTGTCGTCGCGGACCCGGCGGCGCGAGGTGCGGCTCATGTGCGCATCCGGGCCGTCGTGTCGAAGCGGGCGAGCTCCTCGGCGTGGAGCTGATTCTGGATGACGAAGGAGCGGTTCTGGATCTTCCACAGCCCTTGGCCGGTGCCGAGGGTGGGGAGAAGCAGTGCTTCGGTGCGGGTCAGCCCGAGCGCCCGGCCGGTGGCGTCGAGCTGGTCAGCTTCTTGGCGGTAGATGACCCGGGTCTCGGCGTTCGCGAGCAGCGAGGCGGCGAGGGCATGCATCGCACTGCCCCGATCCCCGACGGTGTCGAGGTCGCTGAGCTTGTGGAAGATCAACATGTTGGCGATGCCGTAGTGGCGAGCGAGACGCCACTGAGCGTCCATGCGCCGCAGCAACGCCGGCTGAGCCATCAGCCGCCACGCCTCGTCATAGACCACCCACCGCGGCCCCCCGTCAGGATCGGCCAGAGCGGCTTCCATCCACGCCGACGCACACGTCATCACCACCGCGATCAGCGTGCTGTTGTCCGCGACCCTGGACAGATCGAGGGAGATCATCGGTGCGGTCGGGTCGAACCGGACCGTCGACGGTCCATCGAACAGCCCCTGCAAGTCGCCGGCGACCAGGCGACGCAGGGCATGGCCGACGTGGCGGCCGTCCTCGACCAACCGGCCGTCCACGTCGACGTCGGGGGTGAGGATGCGGTCGACGACCTGTGGGAGGACTGGCGTGCCCGACCCCGTGACGGTGACGTGGAGTGCGGTGTCGATGGCGGTGTGCTCAACCGGGACGAGGGGTCGGGCCAGGACGGTCTCAGCCAGCGCGCCGATCAGGTCACGGCGGCGTGCCGCAACCTGCAGCTCCCAGGCGGCCCCGTCGGCCCCGGCGGGCCGGTGACCGGCGTCGAGGGGGTTGAGCCGTGCGGGCAGTCCGTGGCCCAGCACGATGGCGATGCCACCAACCGCGTCGGCGACCGGCGTGTGCTCGCCTTTGGGGTCACCGGGCACGTAGACGCGTCGGCCGAACGCGATTGAGCGGGTGTACAGCGACTTGGCCAGCGCGGACTTGCCCGCCCCGACCATCCCGGCCAGCACCACGTTCGGGGACGTGATCAGCCCCCGGCGATACAGCACCCACGGGTCGAACGTGAAGCTGTGGTTCGAGGTGAGGTCGTGGCCGACGAACACCCCCTCAGCGTCCAGGCCGCCTTCGGCGAGGAACGGGTACGCGCCGGACAGCGCGGCGCTGGTGTCGCGATGCACCCCGATCCGCAGCCGCCCCGCCCGGCTCCGAATTGTCGCGCCGCGTCTGTCGTCGTCGCCCCCAAGGGCATCCGCTCCCCCAGCGTTCCGCATGCTATCGCTCCAACTGGGGTCCATGGCTCGGCCGGGACCGCTCCGGAGTCTTCTCGGCTCGACGCAGCAGGGTCGGCGATGTCGCCGGGGGGCAGACGAGTTGGCCGTTGGCGACCCAGGCCGCGTCGGTGTTGCGGCCCGCCGCGTCCAGTTGTGCAGCCGCGCCCCGGAGCTGTCTCGCGGCGGTCTCGGCGAGCTGGCGGCCATGGGCCCGGTCGCCATCTGGATCGGTGGCACGATCGGCGAAGCGGTCGTGGGCGAGTGCGAGGTTGTGCAGCACCCGGTGCAGCGACCGGGTGGCGTCGACCACCGACGCCAGCACCCGGTAGGCGTCAGCCGGGTCATCGAAGCGGTCCCCGGCACGGGCCAGGTCGACCAACAACATCCGGGCGGCTTCGGCATCAGCGGCCGGCTCGAACAACGAATCCATCACAACGCTCCTCCTGATCGCAGCCCTGCCCGGGACGGGCGGGGTCTGTTGATCAGGTGTGCAGCCGCTCCCCCACCACGGGGTTCAGATGCCGCGACAGAGCGGCAGTGCGGCGGCGGCGAAGGCGGCGGCTTGTTGGCCGACGAGCCGGCGGGTGTCACAGGACGCCTGGACCGCGGCCTGCTCGACCTGGGCGACGGCGTGCTCCAGCGCGTCGACGGTCGCCGCGGAGACCGCGATGAGGCCGGCGTAGCGCAGCGCGCCGTGTCCGGCGGTCAGGTCGGCTTCTTGTTGGAGGACATCGTCGTACTCAGCGGTGTGGCGGAGGTCCTCGATCTGGCCGATGCGGGCACGTTGGGCGGCATCAGCGAGGTGCTCGGTCTTGCGGCGACGCACCTCACGGGTCGCCTTGGCGGTCGGGATCGGATCACAGATCAATGTGAACGTCCGCGTCACCCCGGCGGACAACACCAGTGGGGCGAGGAACTCCGGGGTGACCGGTGACCGGGGCCACTCAGCGATCCACACCACCGCATGGTGCGCGGAGTCGGTTCGCAGGCCGTCCCAGGTCTCAGTGACCGCCATCGCACCGGCGTGGTCGAGGTCACAACCCGGCGTCGTCGGCGTCGGGACGTCCAAGCGGGGGGCGGCGTGCGGGTCGACGGCGCTGCGGATCATCGCCGCCAACTCGGGGGCGGTCAGCCAGCGAACCGGCGCAAGGTCAGCGGTCGCCAGGGCGCTGGACACCGCGTCCATCTCCCGGGCCAACACCGACGCGGCACCCAGCAGGCCACGGCCAGCCCCTCGGGGTCGTGCCGTCTGCAGATCCACCGCCACCGAGATCGTCGTGGCGTGCCGTTCTGCGGTCGGACCCGCCCCCTCGATCAGCGATTGGTAGGTGCGGGCCACCCACGACCCGTCGTCATGCCCATGGGCCTGCCACCACCGTGTGAGCCCCGCCCCGGAACCCGGGAGGGTCCGCTCCATCACCTGCACCCTGGCGACCCGCCCCGACCGGCACGCCGTCGCCAACACCCGACCCCAACCGGCGACCCGGCGTTGCTGGTCCGCAGGGTCCAACAGCACGAAGGAACGATGGGTCACCTCTGCGACGGCGATCAGCCGCTGCTGGCGGCGGTCATGCACCACCACCGCCCCGGTGTCCGGATCGGTGAGGTATCGCAGCCGGCCGGTCACCCCAGGGGCGGTGAACGACCCTCGTGCGCGTGGGCCGGTCACCCGACGCCGATAGGCCCGCTGGCCGGTGACCGTCCGCCGCACCCACCCGCTGGCGATCGGGAGCCATTCCACCAGCGGCCCGCCGGCGACGGGCAGCCACGTCAGGACCGCAGCGCCGACCCACACCGGAGCGGTCCACACCACCCCACGGCCACCCGCGACATACAGCGCGGCGACGACCACGACCACACCGAACAACACCGTCACCACCTGGACCGCTGACAGGCCGAGCAACACCCCCCGGCGGGGCAGCCGAGACAACCGAACCGCCTCGGTCCACTGTGTGGCCGCGTCGCTCATCGCCCCTCCCCCGACCGACGGGCCGGCGGGGTCGATGACCCGCCCGTCGGCGGTGTCGACGGCCCGGACCGGCCAGATGCAGGGCGGCTCGAACGATCCGGACGGGCTGCTGCTTGGGCGTCGGACAGCTGGGTGTCAGACGCCCCGCCGACCCGCCGGCCCAGACGCGGCCCCGCAGTCGCCACCGCCGCTCCGCCCGCCGCCGCGCCCGCTGCCACCCCGCCAGCGAGACCCGCGCCAGCGCCGGCGGCAGGGCTGGCCCCGCCACCTGCCGCGCCTGTCGTCGTCGGGGACGGTTGGCCGATCGCACCTGCACTTCCCCGTGACCTGGCCAGCCGTGTGGCCGCGCGGGGTGCCCGACCGAGACCGCGTGGGGTCACCGCCCGCTTGGTGTCCTGCTCTGCAGAGATCGCCAGGGCGGTGTCGACACCGGCGAAGGCGATGAACTTGTACGCCATGTACGGCGCGAACCCCGCGACCAACAACAAGATGATGCCGGCCAGCGGGTCGCTGATCGACCC
Organism: Euzebya sp.; assembly: GCF_964222135.1. Taxonomy (NCBI): domain Bacteria; kingdom Bacillati; phylum Actinomycetota; class Nitriliruptoria; order Euzebyales; family Euzebyaceae; genus Euzebya; species Euzebya sp. Next base: position 6,662 of record NZ_CAXQBR010000034.1, on the reverse strand, counting down.
AAGATCCGCCGCGATCGGCGCGGACACCTGCGCGGTGGCGACCAACAGCACCACGACCACGACGAGCTTGGACACGATCAACGCCAGCACGAGCGCGGCCCAGCGGCGGAACCAGTCACGCGTCGCCGCCCACGCCAACCCCGACAGCGCGAACGGCGCCATCACGATCGCCACCAGCAGCACGGCCTTGCGGACCAGCAAGCTGGCCCACACCATCGCCGCCGCCACGATCGCCAGCCCGGCGAAGAAGATCGTCACCACGATCCCCACCCCCGGCGCCGCCGGACTGGCCGAGGACAACCCGACGAACAGCAGCGCCAGGCGGTCCTCCATCTGGCTCATCGTCGACCCCGTCGCCTGCACGATCCCGACCGACAACTGATCGGTGACCTCCAACAACGTCGCGGTCACCGACACGACCAAGAACCCCCCGACGACCGCCTTGCCGAGCCCGAGCACCGCGATTGACAGCGCCGTCGGGTCCCGGCGCATCAGCCCGCTGATGAGCTGGGCGAAGAACAAGATCAACACCAGGCAGACGGCGATGCCGAACAGCACGTTGTAGACGCTGATGTAGGCGTCGCTGGTCACATCCACACGGGTCGTGGAGTCCAACACCGCCCACAGCCCCTCGATCATCCAGGCGGCCGTGTCGCCCATCGCGTCGGCCAGCCACGCGAACGGCGCCGCAGCGACGGAGGTAGCGGCGTCTCCGGCGGTGTCACAGACCGCCGACACGCCCGGGACGTCACAGACGCCCATCAGGAGACGGCCTGGCCGACACCCCAGAAGAAGTTCACCAGCGTCACCGACGCGCCGCACAGCACCGCCGCCCCGCACGCCACCAGGACGCCGACCTTTCCCCGGCCGGCCAGGTGCGGGTTGGACGAGTTCGCCCCGAACCCCCACACCACCGCAGACACGATCAGCGCGAGGACCGACAACACCAGCCCGACGGTCATCATCGCCCCCACGATCGTCCGCAGCGACGCGATCCCCGGCAGACCAGAGTCGTTCGGCGCAATAGAGATCTGTGCGACCGCGATCCGGCTCGACCATTGCCTCAACGCCGATGAGTTCATCCGGGACCTCCTCCAGTCAGGGCGACGCCGAACGACGACGCCTGCCAGACAGGTACACCCGGCCCGCCTCACCCGGACGACGAAGTACGCCGCCGACGGGCTGGGCAACGACTCCCGTGCATCGGAGTTCACGACGGAGGTCGACCGACGACACACCAAGGGTGGGAGGCACTGAGGGCTCGACCTGAGAAGGGTGTCCTGATGGCTCCGAGGCGATCGCACCGCAAGGGCCGGCAGCTGACGCCAGAGGAGAACTGGAACGGTGCTCCTGGAGGTCGCCACCAGGTAGGTGACCCAGGCCGACGCGGCTTGCAAGTGGCACGTCGACGTCTCGACCGCGACAGGACGACGAGGGTTGCTCACTGTCGAGGTCTTCGCCGCTGACTGAGCCAGGCCGCGCACCGACGCGTCAGTCCACGGGATGTCCTCGAGCAGGACGCCGGCGACGTCGGCTTCCAGGATCCGGGGCAGCGGTGGACAAGGAAGGCGAGAGATCCCCGGCCTCATAGCTGCTCGACAGCGTGTCGGTGGTTTCGACAAACGTGTCGACGATGTCGTGCGGACGTGCGTCGTCGTCCCGCATGCGGGACCGCCCCACAGCACACGGGATGCGGCCTACGCGGGGCGCGGAATCTATGGTCCGCTCACCCGCACGTAGTCGTCGAGGTCGGCGCCGTAGATCACCTGCTCGGTGCGCAGGTGCGCCCAGGGGGAGTCCTCGTCGGCCCAGGTCACCGTCGCCACCAGCGGCACCGGATAGCCGTCGACGTGCCCCCAGTCGGGCGTCTCGTTCAGCCAGCCGGTCCTGGCGGTGTCGTCCTCGCCCTTGAACCGCTGCGACGCCATGCTCGCGAGCAGCCCGGTGTCGGGGTCGAAACGCACGGTGAAGGTCTCCTCGACATGCCCGAAGGGCATCCGCAGCACGGCCGACGTGTCGTCGACCGGTTCCCAGCGGACCCGCGGGTCGGTGACCCACACCGACGGCATCCACACGGCCTCGGCCCACAGCGCGAGGTTCGCGCCCTGGTCGACGTTCGGTCCCTCGCTGACCCCGAAGGGCAGCTCGAGGCGGGCGTGCCCGTCGACGTACCACTCGTCGACGGCGGTCAGCCGTGCACCGAACGCGGTGAGCTGGATGTGGTGGCGGTAGGCCCGGCCGCTGACGTGGCTGAACCGGAACCGGGCTGGGAAGGTGAGGCCGGCGATGCGGATGGTCCCCCGGCCGGTGATCACCGCGCTGTCCACGACCGGCACCCCGTCGCCGTAGACGGTGCGGTAGAAGCGGTCCACCGGGGCAGGCAGGCCGTCGGGCAGCGGGACCATCCGCACCTCCCCCGGTGCGACGGCCGGTGGGGGCAGCGGCGACGGTTGCACCTGCAGGCCCGACCAGCCGGCGACGAGCAGGATCACCGCCCCTCCCACGACGCCGATCAACAGGCGCCGGGGGCGCCGGCGCGGCGGCGCGGACGTCAGCTCGGTGGTGCGGTGGCGCAGCAGGGTCGCGGTGGGCACGGACGCCTCCTCCTGGATCGGGGTCCGGTGTCCCCAGGGAAGCGGCGTCACCCCGTCGGCGCAGGGCCGACCGGCCACATGTCGACGGGTCGTTCGTCCTCGTCACAACCCGAACCCAACGACGAGGTGGCCGCGGTTGAACTCGTAGATGGGTCAGGAGCCGTCGTGCATCGATCCGCGCAACGTTCGCTCCCTTCAACGGTCCAAGACAGAGCGAGGCGGAGAGCACGCCCGTGCCCGGATGGCTTCGGCTGGAGGTGGGCGGTCGGGCTATCCCTCCGACGATTCGATGTCGGCCAGGATCGCGGGGGCTTCTACGCTGGCTGCGTGGTGGAGCAGCGCGATGTCGACCTCGTCGATGCGATGGTGGGCGAGGGCGTCGCGGATACCTGCCAGGCCGGCCCAGGGTCGACCCCCGCGGACAGTCCGGCGGTGTGGGCGTGCGCCTTGGCGGCGTTGCCCGCGAGGACCCAGTACCGCTCGACCGCGCGTAGGCGCATGTCATCGGCGCCAAGCTCTGCGACGGTCATCCCGTCAGTGAGGGCGATGAGCGACCTGAGCGCGGCAACGACCGCCTCCAGGTAGGTCACAGCGGCGATGTGGCCCAGCGTGCCGCGGCCGGAGTGGTGTCGAAGAACACCCGGACGTGGTCGCCCACGATCACGTGCAGCTGGGTGGTGACACGCCCCAACACCACCATGGACGGCACGTCGCTGTGCACCACGACCGACCCGTCCTCGGCGATCCGAGGGTTGTGCAGGCCGGCGTCAGCCAACGCGTCGCGGACCGCTTGGGCGTGGATGCGGATCTCTGACGCCGTCGCGACGCGCTCAGCCTGACCGACACCCATACCTAGAATCGTAGCGTCGATCATCTCCGAGCCCGGACGGGATCCCGACGGTCCCCCACCACGACCTCACGTCCATGGGCTGCAGCACGCGACTCCAGCCGTTCTCCGACTCCAGCCGTTCTCCGTAGTGGACCACCCCGTCCGCGCCGGTGTTGAACCACGAGGAGCACGGCGAGCCGACCCGACGCACGAGGGCCGCGGGTCACAGGGCGGCGTCTGGACGCGACAGCCGGACCGGGCGGCACGGGGCATCCGGAGGCGGACACTCCAGGAACACCGTGAACGTGATCGGGTGGCTGGTGTGAACCTCGTCGTCCTCCCAGACGCCCGTCCGGTGCCGGGTGGCCTGCAGCGTCACCGCCGTGGTGCCCGGCGGCAGATCCGAAGCTGGGGCTGACGCCTGGATGGCCGCCCAGGCGTCCGGGACGGTGGCGGTGTGGACGGTCACCGTCTGGCGGGTGGCGTGCCGGCGAAGGTCCTGCCATGCCGCGTCGGAGGGCAGGTAGTTGGCGAGGTCGGTGGAAAGCTCGTCGCCGTCCGGGCTGTCAGGGTCGGCGTGGCGCATGATCGTCTCGGCGACGGTGCGCGGAGAGGGTTGGCTGGTGGTGTTCCAGGTCAACAGCACCTCGGTGAGCGCGGTCGCGTAGACCACCGGATCAGCAGAGGTGACGAGCTGCGACATGTCATCGTCACCATCGGCGACCTCGTCGAGGGGCGGTGCGTCGTCCGGGCTGGGCGGCGCGGTGGGCCCTCGCGCGGTCGCCGCCGACGGGCTGGCGTACGGGCTGTCGGCACGAGAGACGCCGACGGCTAATCGCAGGCTCAGCGCCGCAATGGCGCCGAGTCCCAGGACCACGAGGAGGATGACGGGGATGGCGATGCGGCGACGCATGGCAGGGTCCGTTCGGTTGATGGTTGGAAGGGTGGGCATGTCCGCTCAGTACTCCGTAGCTGCGCGGGCCTTGCGGGCGGTGTGGAGGAAGGCGACGGTGGCGGTCACGGTGGTCTCGAATGTCGCCCACTGGTCTGTCGTGAGCGCGGGGCCGATGTGGTCCGGGTCGTAGCGGTCGGCCCAGCCGTCCATCGCGTTCCAGGTCAGCAGGAACGAGCGCACGCCACGAGTCCGTTGTCGCGGCGGCGCAGCGGTGGCCGCATGAGCCGTGGGCTGGTTCGGTGGCGGAGGAGGTTCCGGCTCAGCGGCCTCCTCGGCATCGTCGTCGACGTCGTCGGTGGGCGGTGGTGTGTGGTCTCGTGCCGCGATCACCCGTTGGTAGTGGCCGTAGACCTTGCCGTCGGTCTCGATGCCGTCGAGTTCTTCGGCGGCCAGCGCTCGCAGGTCCTCGGGGATGTCATCGTCGGCGGCGAGGCGTTCGAGCTCCCCGATGCGTTCCAGAGTCGTGTAGGACTTGCGGCCGGTGACGAGCTGTGCGGCCTGGGCGCGGGACTTGCGGTCCGACGGTGGTGCCAAGTTGGCACCACCGTAGGGGTCCCCGTCGCCGCCGAAGCGGCTGGCCTCCTGACGACGGGCGTTGTCCTCGCCGATCAGCGCCTTGAGCTCGCGGTAGAGCGCCGCGGCCTCGCGCGGGCTGTAGGGCTTGCGGAGGGTGTTCTCGTGCTGTTCGGCCAGGAGCTGCTCGAGCGGACTCGACACGCCGGAGCGGACCCAGACGTTGACCCGTTTCAGGCCGAGCTGCTTGGCGGCGGCGAGACGACGGGCGCCGCAGATGAGGGTGCCGTCGGGGCTGATGGTGATGGGTTGGAGCAGACCGACCTGGCCGATGGAGGCGACGAGGGTGGAGAGGTCACCGAGGTCGTGGCGGTGCCGACGGCCCACACGGATCGACTCGACGGCCCGGTCCAACTCGATGAACCCACTCGACGCGGTCACGCGAACGTCCTCCCGTTCAGGCCACCGAGGGCGGCGGCGCCGTCACGGATCACGGCCACGAGTGCGGTGTCGTCACCGAGGTCGTCGACGGACTCACCGGCGAGAAGCCGTGCGAGGATCCCGTGGCTGAGCGGTCCCGGTGTGGTGGGATGGCCCAGGGTTGCCCGTAGCAGCGCGATCCAACAGCGGTGGGGAACGTCGAGCTGGGCCCGAATGGCCTTGTCGCGCCGCAGCACCTCATAGGTGGCCGTGCGGCTGCCGATGTCAGCGAGCCGGGTGCAGATGTGCGCCACGAGCATCCGCGCCGACGACGCCGGCCACCCCAGGTCGGTGAGGAGGATGCTGGCCTGCCCGACGACCCACAGGCCCTGTGGTGCTTCGGCAGTGTGGATCGGGTCGCTCGTGTGCAGGGCTGGGTGGTAGTCGGCCAGGTCGGTGTCGCGGTCAGCGAACCGTTCGGCATCGTGGAACCGCGAGTAGCTGGCACGCCTGGCCCGGGGAACTGAGGTCAAGAGCCCGTCGGCTCGCTGTTGGGCGATGAGGGTGATGCGGACCGCGACGGTGATGACCGCCCACGGGTCTGCGGCGGTCCGCGTCGCCCCGGTCAGCATCGCCTCGAACGCCGCCGCAGCCGCGTCCTCGGGGTGGTGGCCGTGCTTGTGGGCCAGGGCGGCGTACCGGTCAGCGACGTACCCCATGAGCGCGGCAGCCTCGGCGTCCTCACGCCACGCCCCCTCCCCTGCACGATGCAGACGCCACAACAGCCGCCGCAGCCCTTCAGAGTCCGTGAAGGCACCGACGTCGGCATCCCTCCCGTCCGGGCGGGCGGGGACGTGGCGGCATCCGGGCGGCGGGCCGTCCAACCTTGCCATGGTGGGGCGGTCAGAGCATGCGGCCATGGACGTCCCAGCCTTCCTGGTCGACTGCGGACAGGGCCTGGAGGCGTCGGAACCCGACGGCATGGGAGGAGAACAGATTGGCCAGGCGCAGCCACAGCCCGTCACGATGGTTAGCGACCGACCGCCGGTACGCATCGACGTCGACGTGGCGGTACACCCGTTTGCCGGCATACACCACCACCAGCCCACGCGCCCCTTCGGGGACGTACCGGGCCGCGCAGCGGTCGGCGGTGTACTCCTGGGCACGGGAAAGGCTCGGTTCGAGGCCGATCAAGCGAGGCAGTGCGGTGATGCCGGTTCGCCATGTCGGCGGACATGAGAACCTCCCCACTGGCGGACATCAGATGTCCCCACCGGTGGCCACGAGAAGGTCCCCACGGGCGGCCACCAGTTCTCCCCATCCCCTGATCGATGCCCGCCGCCGGGTCATG
>NZ_CAXQBR010000033.1 GCF_964222135.1 Euzebya sp. | reverse complement strand
ACGCCGTCACCCCCTCCTCGGGGTTGTTCTGGTCATCGGCCTCGACCAGCTCGATCATCCGCCCATCGACGCCGCCGTCGGCGTTGATCTCCTCCGCCGCCATCTGCATCCCCGCCTGCAGCTGGATCCCCCACGGCGTGAACGGACCCGTGAACGACGTCAACATCCCGATGCGGATCGGCTCGTCCGAGGACCCGCCACCCCCATCAGCCGCCTCCGTCCCCTCATCCTCGCCAGCAGCGGGCTCCTCCTCCGCCGGCTCCTCCTCCGCGGCACCCGCCGCGTCCGTGGTCTCCTCGTCGCCGGCGTCCTCGTCGCTGCCGCCGTCACCGCTGCACGCGGTCACCAGCAGCGCGAGCACCGCCAGGACCGCCAGGAACCTGTACAGGCGTCCCTCTCCCATGTCATCCCTCCAGCTCGTGTGCCATCCCTCCGCCCTCCGGCGTGCCGCCGGTCGGGTCGAAGCCGTCAGCGCCGCGCCCGCGGCGTCAGCCCACCTCCCCGAGGTCGAGGGGCAGGCCGGTGTAGTTGTCGGCGAACGTCGCCCGGGCGGGGGCGGAGGTCGCGAGCAGGTCCAGCTCGGCCAGCTGGATCTTGCGGTCGAAGTCGTCGCGGCTGGGGAAGCGGTGCATCAGCGTGGTGAGCCACCAGCTGAACCGGACCGCCTTCCAGACCCGCCGCAGCGCCCGGTCGCTGTAGCCGTCCAGGCCGTCGTCGTCGCCGCGCGCGTAGTGGTCGACGAACGCCTGGGCGAGGAGGACGACGTCGCTGATCGCGAGGTTGAGGCCCTTCGCCCCCGTCGGCGGGACGATGTGGGCGGCGTCCCCGGCGACGAGCAGCCGGCCGTGGCGCATCGGCTCGGCGACGAAGCTGCGCAGCGGGGTGATCGACTTCTCGATCGACGGGCCGGTCTGCAGCCGCTCGGCGTCGTCGGCGGGCAGCCGGCGGGTCAGCTCGGACCAGAACCGGTCGTCGCTCCAGTCCTCGACGCGGTCGTCGCGGTCGCACTGGACGTAGTAGCGGCTGAGCATGGCGTGGCGCATCGAGCAGAGCGCGAACCCGCGCTCGTGGCTGGCGTAGATCAGCTCGGGGCTGACCGGCGGGGTCTCTGACAGCACGCCGAGCCAGCCGAAGGGGTAGCTCCGCTCGTAGGTGCGCCGGAGGTCGGTGGGGAAGGCGTCCTGGCTGACGCCGTGCGCGCCGTCGCAGCCGGCGATCCAGTCGCAGGTGATCTCCTCGGCCTGGCCGTCGCGGGTGAAGGTGACCCTCGGGCGGTCGCCGGTCACGTCGTGGATCGCGACGTCGTCGACGGAGTCGAGCAGCGTGGCGCCCCAGGACCCCAGCGCGTCGTAGAGGTCGCGCTGGACCTCCGTCTGCCCCCAGATCATGACGCGGCGGCCGACCAGCTCGGCGAAGTCGATGCGGACCCGCTGGTCGCCGTAGGCCAGCGCGACGCCGTCGTGGGGGTCGCCCTCGGCCGCCATCCGCTCGCCGAGCCCGGCGGCGGTGAGGGTGCGGGCGCTCGCGTCCTCGAGCACGCCGGCGCGGATGCGGCCGAGGACGTACTCGGTGGAGCGGCGCTCGACGATCACCGACTCGATGCCGGCGGCGTGGAGCAGCTGGGCGAGCAGCGACCCCGCCGGTCCGCCACCGATGATCACGACCTGGGTGTGCATGTGGGATGTGGCTCCTCTAGATCCGGTGGGCGGTCATCGCGGTGCTGATGGCCTCGGCGGTCTCGAGCAGGGCGGGGACGACCTGGGACCTGACCTCGGCCTTCGTGGTCCGGCTGGTGTGCGTGGACACGTTCACGGCGGCGGTCGGGTCGCCGTCGGCGTCGCGGATCGGCGCGGCGACGGAGCGGACGCCCTCCTCGAGCTCCTGGTCGACCAGCGCGTAGCCGAGGTCGCGGACCTCGGCGAGGCGCTCGGTGAGCTGGGCGAGGGTCGTCGCGGACCGGCGGGTCGGGTGGCTGCGGTCGCTCGCCTCCCACACCGCGGCGACGTCGCCCGGGGACCGCCAGGCGAGCAGCGCCCGCCCGAGCGACGTGCGGTAGGCGGGGAAGCGCGATCCGATGCCGATCGAGACGGTCATGACGCGGTTGGCCTGCACGCGGGCGACGTAGACCACGGAGGACCCGTCGAGCACCGCCACGGACGTGGACTCGTTGACCTTCGCGCTGAGGTCCCGCAGGTGCGGCTGGGCCAGCTCGGCCAGGGTGTGGGACGACAGGTAGGCGTACCCGAGGTCGAGGGTCCGCGGGGTCAGCTCGAACGTCGACCCCTCGCGGCGGACGTACCCCTCCCCCTCGAGGGTGAGGAGCAGCCGCCGCGCGGTGGCGCGGCTCAGCCCGGTCCGGCGGGCGACGTCGGACAGCGTCTGGCGCGGGGCGTCCGCGCCGAAGCTGCGGATCACCGACAGACCGCGCTCGAAGGACTGGACCGACTCCATCTGCCACCGACTCGTCACCGCGGCGGCCGGTGCGCTCGCGACACCGCCGCTGCGTTCGCACTACGAACGGCCGTTCGCAGGGTGAACGGAGCGTACCGGACCTCGTCGGAGCCGGTCAACGCTGGTCAACGCCGATGCTGATCAACGCCGGGGTATCGGCCGGGGACGCGACGCGCCATCATGTGGCGATGCTCTCCGGCTGCGCCACGTACCGAGCGGGGGTCGCCCTGCCCGACACCGACACGCCCGTGACCGCGCTGGCCGCCCGGTCGCCGGGCCGGCTGACGTGGATCAGCCTCCACGATCCCTCCGAGGCGGAGTGCGACCGGCTGTCGGGCACCCTCCACCTGCCGCCCTGGCTGTCCGACGCGCTCCGCCGCACCAGGCCGCGGACGGGGATCGAGCGGATCAAGCCGTCGGGGTTCGTCCTGTCCGTAGGCGTCGCCCGCTACGACCAGGACCGCGACCTGGTGGACATCGGCTCGCTGACCATCGCGGTGCTGCCCGAGATGATGATCACGATCACGCGGGGCACGCCGTCGCCGATGGACGAGGTCCGCCGCGAGCTCGAGTCGCGGGAGGGTGCGCTGAGCCGCGGACCGGGGTTCGTCACGTGGGTGCTGCTGCACCACGTCGTGGAGGGGTACCGGCAGGTCCTCCGCGACCTCCGCTCCGACGTCGAGGTCATGGAGCGGACCGTCTTCGCCGACCACGTCCCCGGCGGGGCGACCCAGCGGATCTACCTGCTGAAGCGCGAGGCGATCGACTTCGACCAGGCGGTCGGGGCGCTGCTCGACCCGCTCGAGGAGCTCGGGACGGGCCGGCACGCCGTCGCCGCCGACGACGGCGTGCCGGAGTGGTCGGTCCTCCGCGACCGCGTCCTCCGCGTCGCGGACCGGGCGGAGGCGCTGAGCGACCTGCTGACCGGCGTGCTGACCGCCTACCAGACCGACGTCGCCCTCAAGCAGAACGAGGACATGCGCAAGATCAGCGCGTGGGTGGCCATCGCCGCGGTGCCGACGCTGGTGGCGGGCGTCTACGGCATGAACTTCGAGAACATGCCCGAGCTGCGCAGCGAGTACGGCTACTTCGTCGTGGTCGGGGTGATGGTCGCGATCTGCGCGTCGCTGTACGCGGTCTTCCGCTCGAAGCACTGGCTGTGAGGCACGGGCCGGTACGGTGATCACGTGCGCACGAGCGACCAGCCCCCCGCACCCGACCTGGTGATCCGGCACCTCACCGAGATGCCGGAGATCGTCGAGTCGTCGCGCCTGATCGCCACCATCTGGGGTGACGCGTCGGGGATGCCGACGAACCTCTCCCGTGCGATCCAGCACGCCGGCGGGTACGTCGTCGGCGCGTACCGGGCCGGGCGGATGGTCGGCACCACGGTCGCCTTCCGCGGTCACGTCGACGGGGCGGACGTGCTGCACAGCCACATCACGGGGGTGACCGAGGAGGGGCAGGGCATCGGCACCGCGTTGAAGCACCACCAGCGGCGGTGGGCGGCCGCGCAGGGGCTGGCCGCCGTCACGTGGACCTTCGACCCGCTGGTCGCCCGCAACGGGTGGTTCAACCTGGCCAAGCTGGGCGCGACCGCGCACCGGTACCTCGTCGACCACTACGGGGTCATGGACGACCCGGTCAACGCCGGCGACGCGACCGACCGCCTGGCGGTGTGGTGGCCGGTCGAGGCGCAGCCGAGAGCTGCCGTGCCCGGTGGGGAGGTGCGGCTGCTGGCCGTCGACGAGCTCGACCGGCCGGCGCTCATGGGCATCGACGTCGACGGGTCGGCCCGGGTGTACGCGGTGGGCGTGCCCGACGACATCGCCGGGCTGCGATCGGTCACCCCGAACCGGGCGAAGGAGTGGCGCCAGGCCGTCAGGGTGACCATGGGCGAGGCGATGGCCCTCGGGTACGTCGTCCGGGCCATGCGACGCGACGGCACGTACCTCCTGACCCGACCGGAGGAGGTCGGGTGAGGCTCGAGGGGCTGGAGCTGCGCCGCGTGCAGCTGCCCCTCGTGGCGCCGTTCACCACGGCGTTCGGCAGCCAGTCCGTCAGGGACGTCGTCATCGTCCGGGCGCTGACCGACCTGGGTGAGGGGTGGGGCGAGTGCGCGACGATGCCCTGGCCGCTCTACTCATCGGAGAGCACGGATCTGGTGATCCCGCTCATGACGGCGCACCTGGCCCCCCGCCTGCTGGCCGTGGAGTCCCTCGAGCCGTCCGACGTCGGGCGCCTCCTGGCCGACGTCCAGGGCCACCGGATGGCCAAGGCGGCCCTCGAGTCGGCCGTGATGGACGCCTGGCTGCGCGGGACGATGACCTCGTTCGCCGAGCACCTGGGGGTGACGCGCACCCGGATCCCCTGTGGCGTGTCGGTCGGGATCCCGTCGACGGTGACGGGGCTGGTCGACG